>JBBSFF010000218.1:0-4533 GCA_038238995.1 Sphingomonadales bacterium | reverse complement strand
GCTTGGTCTTCAATTCGCCCGCCGCCGCGAGATACGGGATCAGCGTACAGTGGATGTAGATCGCCTGGCCGCGGCCGAGGTCGTTGCCGACCTGGCGGATCGCCTCGAGGAACGGCAGCGATTCGATGTCGCCGACGGTCCCGCCGATCTCGCACAGGACGAAGTCGAGGTCGTCGGTCTCGGCGAGCGCGAACGCCTTGATCGCGTCGGTGACGTGCGGGATGACCTGGACCGTCGCGCCGAGGAAATCGCCGCGGCGTTCCTTGGTGATGATGTCGAAATAGACGCGCCCCGAGGTGATGTTGTCGCTCTGCTTCGCGGGCGTGCCGGTGAAGCGTTCGTAATGGCCGAGGTCGAGGTCGGTCTCCGCCCCGTCGTCGGTGACGAACACCTCGCCGTGCTGGTACGGCGACATCGTGCCGGGATCGACGTTGAGATAGGGGTCGAACTTGCGGATCCGGACGCGGTAGCCGCGCGCCTGAAGCAACGCCCCGAGCGCCGCCGCCATCAGCCCCTTGCCGAGCGACGAGACCACGCCCCCGGTGATGAAAATATACCGTGCCATGGGAGGATGGGGTTAGCGGGCGCGGGCGGGGAGCGCCAGTGCGGGGAGATTTTTAGCTGGGGATATCCCTCTCCCCTCGAGGGAGAGGGACGGCGCGGAACGCGCCAGGGTGAGGGTGCGGGTGGCATGGACGGTGGCGGTTCAGACCCTCACCCTCACCCTGGTCGCGCGCAGGGCGCGACCGTCCCTCTCCCTCAAGGGGAGAGGGAGAAGGTTAGCCTTCGATCAAACTCGTCCGCTTCGTATCGGGCAGCACGAGCACCACCACCAGCGACACGCCGAGCGTCGCCGCGACGTAATAGAAGAACCCAGCCTCGTTCCCCGCGCTCTTGAACCAGAGCGCGACATATTCCGCCGTGCCCCCGAACAGCGACACCGACACCGCGTACGGCAGGCCGACGCCCAATGCGCGGACGTTCGCCGGAAACAGCTCGGCCTTCACCAGCCCCGAGATCGCGGTGTAGCAGCTGAGCACGGTCAGCGCGGCGAGGATGAGGAGGAACGCCTCGACCCGGCTGTGCGTCGCGGCGAGCGTCAGCATCAGCGGCACCGTCCCCGCCAGCCCGAGCACGCCGAACGCGACGAGCTGCGGCTTGCGCCCGAAGCGGTCGGACAGCGCGCCGAACAGCGGCTGCAGCAGCATGTAGACGAACAACGTCCCCGCCGCGATCAGGCTCGCGTCGGGCTTCGACCAGGCGACGGTGTTGACGAGGAATTTCTGCATGTACGTGGTGAAGGTGTAGAAGGCGAGGCTGCCCCCCGCCCCCAGCCCGATGACGAGCGCGACGCTGCGTTTGTGTTCGGCCAAGCGCCGCAGGACGCCGTGGCGCTGCGCCTCCGGGACGTGCTCGAACGCCGAGGTCTCCTCGAGCGACACGCGCAGCCGCAGCGCGACGACCGCGAGGCCCGCCCCGATCCCGAACGGGATGCGCCAGCCCCACGCGTTCAGGTCGGCCTCGCTCAGCGTCGCCTGCAGCGCGAGCAGCACGCCGAGCGCGAGGAGTTGCCCGCCGATCAGCGTGACATACTGGAAACTCGCGAGGAAGCCGCGGTTATGCGGGGTCGCCATCTCCGACAGATACGTCGCCGACGCGCCATACTCGCCGCCGACCGACAGGCCCTGGAGCAGCCGCGCGAGGACGAGCAACACCGGCGCCGCGACCCCGATCCGGTCGAACCCCGGGGTCAGCGCGATCACCCCCGACCCGCCGCACATCAGCAGCACCGACAGCGTCAGCGCCGCCTTGCGCCCGCGGCTGTCGGCGTAGACGCCGAGCAGCCAGCCGCCGACGGGGCGCATGAGGAAGCCGATCGCGAACACGGCGGCCGCGTTGAGCAATTGCGCGGTCGCGTCGCCCTTGGGGAAAAAGACGTGCGCGAAATACAGCGAGAACGCCGAATAGACGTAGAAGTCGTACCATTCGACGAGGTTGCCGACCGTCCCCCCGGCGATCGACCGCAGTCGGCTGGCCCCCGGGGTCGTCACGTCAGAGGGCCGCAACCCCGAGGTTGGGCCGGGCTGCACGGCCTCAGTGCGCGAGCGGGACCGAGTCCGCGGGCGCAGGAACGGGAACCGTCGGCGCGGGCGCGACCGGCGCCGTGGGCTCGGTCTTCTGGAACAGCGGCACGCCACCCGGCGCGGCGGGGGCGCTCACTGCCGCGGGCTTGGCGAGCGTCGTGTCGATCACGCGCTCGCGCTTGTTGGTCGTCGCGAGGACCGCGAGGACGACGCTTGTCAGAACGAAGAGCGACGCCAAGATCATCGTCGAGCGCGTCAGCAGGTCGGCCGCGCCGCGCGCGGTCATCATGCCGCCGGCGTTGCCGCCACCGATGCCGAGCCCGCCGCCCTCCGACTTCTGCAACAGGATCACGCCGACCAGCGCGAGGCTGATCAGGCCGTGGACGACGAGGATGAACGTGATGAGCATGAGGTCGCGCGGCTTTTCGGCTGTGTCGCAGCGCAGGTAGCGGGTGAGTCCCGGTTTCGCAACCGTATGGCCGATCGCGCAACCCGCATCTTCGCCGGGCGTTTAGTCGGTCATCGACGCTGTTCAGGAAGATCTCGGATGAAGTACCTGGCCCTCGCCGCGCTGATCGCGCTCAGCCCACCGGCCTTCGCCACGACCGCCGAACTCGTCAACCCGTCGACCGCCGATCCGGGCGTCCATGCGTTCGACGATGCCAACGTCGTCGTCGCCAATCCCAGGGCGGGTCCCGATACGCCGCTGGTGATCTTCATGCCGGGAACCGGCGGTCGGCCGGAAAATGTCCTGCCGTTGCTCGCCGTCATTGCCGGGCAGGGTTACCGCGTCATCGGGCTGAGCTACGACGACGAACCGGCGGGCAATCTGACGTGTACCCGGCAGAAGCCACCGTCGTGCCTCGCCCTGTTCCGCGAGATGCGCGTATTCGGGTCGGGCCGTGGCGGCCCGGTCGCGAACCCGCCCGCCGAGGCGATCGTCCCGCGCCTTGTCGCGCTGCTCACCTATCTGGCGAAGGCGCACCCCGACGGCGGCTGGGACGCATATCTCGCGCCCGACGGTGCGCCGAAATGGGACCGGATCGTCGTCTCGGGCCTGTCGCAGGGCGCAGGAATGGCAGCGTTCATCGCCAAGCGCGTCGCGGTCGCACGCGTCGTGCTGTTTTCGAGTCCGTGGGACGTCACCGGCCCCGACGACCGTCCCGCGCCGTGGCTTTCGCTGCCGTCGGCGACCCCGCCCGAGCGCTGGTGGGCCGAACGCCACGTTCGCGAAAAGACTACCGGCCTGCTCCAAGCGGCGTACGGCGTGCTCCAGATTCCGACCGATCACATCCTGCTGTTCGATCGCGGCCTGTCGCCGGGCAGCAACCCGCTCGGGGTCAACCCGTACCACGGCTCGACCGTCGGCAACGTCGATTATACGCGCCAGTGGAAGCAGATGTACGGCAAGGTTGACCGCTAGGCGGCGCGGACGATCGCGAGGAACTCCGCCGCAGTCAGGCTCGCCCCGCCGACGAGGGCACCGTCGACATTGGCGACGTGGAGCAGAGCGGCGGCGTTCGACGGCTTGACCGAGCCGCCGTAGAGGATCGGCGTCGCCGCCCCAGCCTCGCCGTAGCGCGCGACGAGCACGGCGCGGATCGCGGTGTGGGCCTCGGCGACCTGGTCGAGCGTCGGCGTCCGACCGGTGCCGATCGCCCAGACCGGTTCGTAGGCGACGGCGAGGTCGCCTGAACCCGACGGTGCCATCCCCGGCATCGACCCGGCAAGCTGCTCCGCGATCACGCCCAGCGTCGCGCCCGCGTCGCGCTGCGCCTCGGTCTCCCCGACACAGACGACCGCGATCAGCCCGGCGGCGAGAACCGCCTCGGCCTTGGCGCGGACGTGTGGGTCGGTCTCGCCGTAGTCGGCGCGGCGCTCGCTGTGGCCGACGATGACGAGCTTCGCGCCCGCGTCGGCGAGCATCGCCACCGACACGGAGCCGGTGAACGCGCCCGCCGGTTCGGCGTGGACGTCCTGCGCACCGACGATCAACGGCCCCGTCCCCGCCGCGACGCGGGCACGGTCGATCAGCGTCGCGGGCGGGCAGACGGCGACGCGCACGTGGTCGAGCGTCCGCGCGGCGGCGGCCATCGCGGCGATCTCGGCGATCGCGGCGGCGGTGCCGTTCATCTTCCAGTTGCCGGCGATAAGTTTGCAGATCACGCGGTGCCCCCGACATAAATCAACGTCATCCCCGCGAAAGCGGGGATGACGAGAAGGAACGCAGTACCAACCGCCCACCCCGCTGTCACTTGCCCCCGCCGCGCGGCGCGCTTATGCGCCGACGCCATGATCAGCCTGTTTCGCCGCTATCTCACGTCGTGGTTCGCGCTCGGCATCCTCGGCCTCGTCCTCCTCGCCTTTGCCGTCACGGGCGTCGGCAACACCTCGTTCGGCGGCGTCACGTCGAGCGGGGTCGCGACGGTCGGCGGGCAGGACGTCAGCG
>JBBSFF010000217.1:0-4537 GCA_038238995.1 Sphingomonadales bacterium | reverse complement strand
AGCGAGGTTGAGCGGCGTCTGCCCGCCGAACTGGACGATGACCCCAACCAGCTCGCCGTTCGACATCTCGCGGTGGAGGACCTCGAGCACATCCTCGGCGGTCAGCGGCTCGAAGTACAGCCGGTCCGACGTGTCGTAGTCGGTGCTAACCGTCTCCGGGTTGCAGTTGATCATGATCGTCTCGAAGCCCGCCGCCTTGAGCGCGTAGCAGGCGTGGACGCAGCAATAGTCGAACTCGATCCCCTGCCCGATCCGGTTCGGCCCGCCGCCGAGGATGACGACCTTGCGCGCGGCGGTGGGCTCGGCCTCGCACTCGGCGTCGCCGAACGTCGGGCTTTCGTAGCTCGAGTACATGTACGGCGTCTTCGCCGCGAACTCGCCGGCGCAGGTGTCGATGCGCTTGAAGACGGGACGGACGCCGAGAGAATGGCGTAGTTCCGCGACGTCGACTCCCGGACGAGACGGAGACCTGGGCGGTTCGGAGATAAAGCCGATCTTGCCGCTATCGGCCTTAGCTTCTTCGATGGCCGCCAGCATCTGCGGCATCGTTTCGTTGTTCCACTTGTGATGCGACGCGAGAAGCGACAGCCGCGCGTCGGCAAAGCCCATGCCCTTCAGCCGTCGCAGCCCCGCCGCATCGCTAGGCAGACCCTTCGCTAGGACCTCAGCCTCCGCCGCAACGATCTCCGCGATGCGATTGAGAAACCACGGTTCGTAATGCGTGATCGCGTTGACGCGGTCGACTGAGAACCCGCTCCGCAACGCCTGCGCCGCGATCAGCAGGCGGTCGGGCCCGGGGATCGACAGCGCCGCCGCGATCTCCGCATCCGACGCCCCGACCAGCGCCTCGACCTCATCGAACCCGGTCAGCCCCGTCTCCAGCCCGCGCAGCGCCTTCTGCAGCGATTCATGGATCGACCGCCCGATCGCCATGACCTCGCCGACCGACTTCATCGCCGTGCCGAGGACGGCTTCCGCCCCCTTGAACTTCTCGAAGGCGAAGCGCGGAATCTTGGTCACGACATAGTCGATCGTCGGCTCGAACGCCGCCGGCGTCGCGCCGGTGATGTCGTTCTCGATCTCGTCAAGGGTATAGCCGACCGCGAGCAGCGCCGCGACCTTGGCTATCGGGAACCCCGTCGCCTTCGACGCCAGCGCCGACGAGCGCGATACGCGCGGGTTCATCTCGATGACAACGAGCCGCCCATCCTTCGGATCGACCGCGAACTGGACGTTCGACCCGCCGGTTTCGACCCCGATCTCGCGCAGGCAAGCGATGCTCGCGTTGCGCATGATCTGATATTCCTTGTCGGTCAGCGTCAGGATCGGCGCGACGGTGATGCTGTCGCCGGTATGCACCCCCATCGGGTCGATATTCTCGATGCCGCAAATGATGATGGCGTTGTCGTGCCGGTCGCGGACGACCTCCATCTCGTATTCCTTCCAGCCGAGTACTGATTCCTCGATCAGCACCTCGGTCGTCGGCGACGCGTCGAGCCCGGTGCCGACGATGTGGAGGAATTCCTCGCGGTTGTACGCGATGCCGCCGCCCGTCCCGCCCATCGTGAACGACGGCCGGATGATCGTCGGCAGCCCGACGACCTCAAGCCCTTCGAGCGCCTCGGCGACGGTGTGCGCAATGCGCGAGCGCGGCGACTCCAGCCCGATCTTGTCCATTGCATCGCGGAACTTGAGCCTATCCTCAGCCTTGTCGATCGCGACCGCATCGGCCCCGATTAACTCGACGCCGTATTTCGCCAGCGTCCCGTCGCGGAACAGCGCGAGCGCGGTATTGAGTGCGGTCTGCCCGCCCATCGTCGGCAGCAGCGCGTCGGGGCGCTCACGGTCGATGATCTTGGCGACCACCTCGGGGGTGATCGGCTCGACGTAGGTCGCGTCGGCCATGTTGGGGTCGGTCATGATCGTCGCCGGGTTCGAATTGACCAGCACGATGCGATACCCCTCGGCGCGCAACGCCTTGCACGCCTGCGTCCCCGAATAATCGAACTCGCACGCCTGCCCGATGATGATCGGGCCGGCGCCGATGATGAGGATGGTGGCGATGTCGGTGCGTTTGGGCATTGACGCGGTTGCTTTCAATGATTACTTTGATTGCATAAAGAGGAGGCGATCGTGAGCAGCCTGACAGTTCGCAATGTCCCCGACGACGCCAAGCACCGCTTCCGCCAGGTTGCAGCTGCGCACGGGAGATCGATGGAGGAACATCTGCGCCACCTTATCGTCGAAGCCGATTTCGGCGAAGCCGGTGCGCCGCCTGTCGGGGTCGCCGACGTGCAATTGGAGTTCACGCCCGCGCCGACGCGGGCGGACTGGGTGCACGAACTGGTCCGCCTCGCCGATGGTGCCGGCGAAGGCGTTTTCGACACCGGTAAATACGCCGAAATCCGCTTCATGACTGCCAAAGACGCGATGGCCGAACTGCGGCGGCTGGCGAACGGTGCCGGTCTCGCACCGACGCCGCGCCTCAACACCGCCCTCGAAGCTCCCGACTTTTGATCCTCGTCGATACCAACGTCTGGAGCGAACTGACCAGGCCACGCGGCGACCCCGCCGTGCTGGCTTGGCTGGAGGCGAACGACGCCGACCTCGCGCTGTCGTCACTGGTGATCGCCGAAATCCGGTATGGGATCGAGCTCCTCGCGACGGTGCAGAAGCGGGCGTTCCTCGCGGCGTGGCTGTCGGGGCTCGAGTCGCGCTATTATGGGCAGACACTGGTGTTTGGCTCCGAAGCCGCGCACCACTATGGCCGAATCGCCGCTCGCCCCGAGGTGAAGGCGCGGCAGCCGCAGGTAATCGACATGCTTCTCGCCGCGCAGGCAACCGAGCATGCGATCCCGGTCGCCACGCGGAATGCAAAGGATTTCGAGTGGATCGGGGTCGGGCTGATCGATCCGTGGAATGCGTGAACGGTACGGCTTTTGAACACACCCCCGCTGCTGCCTGCACCATGGCGACCAATGCACCGGACAAGCTTGCCTGCTGGACGAATCTTATAGCCCGTTCGGTCATTGGACGTTTTCTAAGTCTCGCTGCAAATCATCGCTTGTTTCGAGAAACCGCCGGATATCATCGGCCGATGCGCCTGGAAGCGTTGTAGGCACCGGGGTCGCACCACACGCCTGCATCGCGCGAGTGGCAACGCCTGAAATTGCTGCCATGACCGTCGCTGCTCGATCAGATCGATTTGGCAGAAGCTTCGAACGCAGAACTTGCGCAACGGCTGGATTTTGCTGGCAAGTCTGGCTTTCCGCGCTGACGAACATGGAGCTATAGGTCCGTCGAAGGCCGATCGTGACGGGGGGCTGAGCGAAATGCGTTTCGCAAAACTCGTATTTGCTTCCAGCGAGCATTCCGTCGACGACACACCGCGTCTCGAGAGCGGGCTGATCCGGAATTGACTCGGGCGAAGCCTTCGCCGACGTCATTAAAGCGAAGGCGAAAATTAAACTCAGGGCAAATTTCAACTGCAAGCCGGTCACTTCGCCAACCCCGCCACGAATCGCTCGAACAGATGATGGCTGTCCTGCGGCCCCGGACTGGCCTCGGGATGGTACTGGACGCTGAACGCGCTGCGGTCGGTCAGCTCAAGCCCCGCCAGGCTGCCGTCGAACAGGCTGATGTGGGTGGCGCGGACAGTGGCGGGGAGGCTTGCCGCATCGACCGCGAAGCCGTGGTTCATGCTCGTGATCTCGACGCGGCCGTCCGCCAGGCGCTTGACCGGGTGGTTCGCGCCGCGGTGGCCCTGGTGCATCTTGTAGGTCTTCGCCCCGACCGCCAGCCCGAGCAGCTGGTGGCCGAGGCAGATGCCGAACAGCGGCACCCCCGCATTGAGCAGCGCCTCGATCGTCGGCACCGCATACACGCCGGTCGCCGCCGGGTCTCCCGGGCCGTTCGACAGGAAGATGCCGTCGGGCTGGAACGCCATGATCTCGTCGAAGGTCGCGGTCGCCGGCACCACCGTCACCCGCGCGCCCGCCGCGACGAGGTTGCGCAGGATGTTGCGCTTCATCCCGTAATCGACCGCGACCACATGAGGTCCGTCAGAGTTGGCCGCGTGGGTCGCGTACCCCTGCCCGAGCGTCCACAGCCCGTCGTCCCAGCCGTAGCTCTGGGTCGTCGACACGGCTCGCGCGAGGTCCATCCCCTCCAACCCCGGCCACGCGGCGGCCTGCGCGAGCAGCGCGGGCACGTCGAAGTCGCCATCCGCCGAATGCGCGATCACCGCGTTCGGCGCGCCGAGGTCGCGGATGCGCCGGGTCAGCGCGCGGGTGTCGACCCCCGCCAGCCCGATCCGCCCCCACCCCTTGAGCCACGTATCGAAGCTGCCGGTCGCGCGCCAGTTCGCCGCCTCGCTCGGGACCGCCGCGACGATGCACCCGAGCGCGTAAGGGTTGGTCGCCTCGATGTCCTCCGGGTTCGCGCCGGTGTTGCCGATATGCGGCGTGGTGAAGGTGATGATCTGCCCGGCGTAGCTTGGGTCGGTCATCGCCTCCTGATAGCCGGTCATCGCGGTGTT
>JBBSFF010000216.1:0-4543 GCA_038238995.1 Sphingomonadales bacterium | reverse complement strand
TCCTCATGCGCGAGGCGGTTGAGCGCGATGCCCATCTTCTCCTGGTCGGCCTTGGTCTTCGGTTCGACCGCGACCTCGATGACCGGCTCGGGAAATTCCATTCGCTCGAGAATGATCGGCTTGAGCGGCGCGCACAGCGTATCGCCCGTCGTGACATCCTTGAGGCCGACCAGCGCGACGATATCGCCGGCATAGGCTTCCTTGATGTCCTCGCGGTTGTTGGCATGCATCAACAGCATGCGCCCGATCTTTTCCTTCTTGTCCTTGACCGAGTTCAACACCATCGACGCCGCCTCGAGCTTGCCCGAATAGATGCGGGCGAAGGTAAGCGTGCCGACGAAGGTGTCGGTCATGATCTTGAAGGCGAGCGCCGAGAACGGCGCGTCGTCGGACGCCTCGCGGATCTCGTCCTCGTCCTTCATGTTGATGCCGTGCATCGGCGGAATGTCGAGCGGCGACGGCAGATAGTCGACGACGGCGTCGAGCAGCGGCTGGACGCCCTTGTTCTTGAACGCCGAGCCGCACAGCACCGGCACGAACGCGAACGCGAGCGTGCCCTTGCGGATCAGCATCTTGAGCTCGGCGGTCGTCGGCTCGGTACCTTCGAGGTACGACTCCATCAACGCGTCGTCCTGCTCGACCGCCATCTCGATCAGCTCGGACCGCGCCTGCGCGGCAGCGTCCTTGAGGTTGTCGGGGATGTCCTTGTATTCGAACTTCGCACCGAGGCTTTCTTCGAGCCAGACGATCGCGCGGTTCTCGACGAGGTCGACCAACCCGACGAAATCGCCTTCGAGGCCGATCGGCAGGTACAGCACCGCCGGACGCGCGCCGAGGCGGTCCTTGATCATCGCGACGCAGCGGTCGAAGTTCGCGCCCGTCCGGTCGAGCTTGTTGACGAAGCACATCCGCGGAACCTTGTACTTATCGGCCTGCCGCCAGACGGTCTCCGACTGCGGCTCGACCCCGGCAACGCCGTCGACGCAAGCGACCGCGCCGTCGAGGACGCGCAAGCTCCGCTCGACTTCGATCGTGAAATCGACGTGGCCGGGCGTGTCGATGATGTTGATGCGGTGGTCGTTCCAGAAGCACGTCGTCGCGGCGGACGTGATCGTGATCCCGCGCTCCTGCTCCTGCTCCATCCAGTCCATCGTCGCGGTGCCTTCGTGCACTTCGCCGATCTTGTACGACTTGCCGGTGTAATACAGGATGCGCTCGGTCGTCGTCGTCTTGCCGGCGTCGATGTGCGCCATGATACCGATGTTGCGGTACATGTTCAGGGGCGTGGTCCGGGGCATCTTACTCTACCAGCGGTAATGCGAGAACGCGCGGTTGGCCTCGGCCATCCGGTGCGAGTCTTCGCGCTTCTTGACGGCAGTGCCGCGGTTGTTCGCAGCGTCGACGAGCTCGCCCGACAGCCGCGCAGCCATCGTGTGCTCCGACCGGTTGCGCGCCGCCGAGATCAGCCAGCGAATGGCAAGCGCCTGAGAACGCTCGGGACGAACCTCGACCGGCACCTGATACGTCGCACCGCCGACGCGGCGGCTGCGGACCTCAATGCCGGGCTTCACGTTCGCCAGCGCGTCGTGGAACACGCCGATCGGCTCGCGCCGGGTCTTCGCCTCGACGGTGTCGAGCGCGTTGTAGACGATCGACTCGGCGGTCGACTTCTTCCCCTCGTACATCACGAGGTTCATGAACTTGGAGAGGATGAGATCACCGAAACGGGGATCCGGGAGAATTTCGCGCTTCTCGGGGCGACGACGACGGGCCATCTTCTTATCCTTACTTCGGGCGCTTCGCGCCGTACTTCGACCGGCTCTGCTTGCGATCCTTGACGCCCTGGGTGTCGAGGACACCGCGCAGGACGTGGTAGCGCACGCCGGGAAGATCCTTGACGCGACCGCCGCGAATCAGGACCACCGAGTGCTCCTGAAGGTTGTGCCGCTCGCCGGGGATGTAGCCGATGACCTCGAATCCGTTGGTCAGGCGGATCTTGGCGACCTTGCGCAGCGCCGAGTTCGGCTTCTTCGGGGTCGTCGTGTAGACGCGAGTGCAGACGCCGCGCTTCTGCGGGCATTCCTCCATCGCCGGCGCGGTCTCGCGGACGCGCTGGGGAGTGCGCCCCTTACGGATCAACTGGTTAATCGTCGGCATCGAATCGTATCATCCTGCTGTTCGGCAAAAGGCCTTGCGACCCGCCTACTCCAGACCTGACCCGCCCTCACGGCATAAGCGCGGACGCCCCCGTTACCAGGGCCTTCCGCGCGCGGCTCAGCCTGTCGTTCCCATGCTCGCGGCGGCTTCCCGACCGCTGAGCGAAGGCGGCCTATAGGCGCGGGCAGCCCCGGGGTCAACGGATTTTGCTCCGCCCCGCCGGGCGTCCGCGAAGATGACCAACTTAACACACTTAACGCCCACGCATGGCATTTCACGCGACGCACCACGCCCGCACCAGTCCCCGCACCAAGCCGCACCACGACCGTTCACGGTGAGGCAGCACCTTCCACAAGCAGCGCCGCGCGGGCAAGGTCCACGCGTCACCCAAACCGGAGTCCGCCGTGTCCCTACCCCTGATCGCCCTCGCCGCCGCCGCGCTCGCCGCCGCGCCGACCCCCGCTGCGCTCGAGTCGGGGCTCGCCGGACGCTGGCACGGCGCGCTCGGCTACCGCGATTACCAGTCCAACAAGCTCGAGGAGATCCCGGTCGACACCGAAATTCGCGTCGTCGGCGATGGCGTCAGCGTCGTCCGCGTCTCGACCTTCGACGACGGCCCGAAGACGGGTTCGGTGTTCATCACCACCGCCGCGATGTTCGACGACAAGGCTGGGACGGTGACCGAGGTGTCGCTGCGCAAGGGCCGCAAGGTCGAACCCTCGACCGACCATGTCACCGTCGCCGCCTTCACCGACGCGACGCACTGGGTCATGCGCTACGAGCAGGATGGGCAGGACGACGACAAACCGGCCATGCTCCGTGTCACCGAGACCCGCACCGGCGACGCGTTGCTGGCGGTCAAGGAAGTCCTGCCCGCGTCGGCGACCGACGGCGTCTGGCGCTTCCGCAACCAGACGCGGCTGACGCGGGTACCCTAAGCGGCGACGATGTCGGTCTGCGCGAAGTCGTCGCCTTTGAAGAGCAGCGGCGCACCGGTGGTTGCCGCGAGCGCGTAGGCGAAGCAATCGCCGTAGTTCAGTCCGGCGGGATGATGCCCCTTGCCGAACCGTTCGCCAGCATCAGCGGCGGCATAAGCCTGCTCCACCGTCACGGGCACGATCTCGATTTCGAGGTCGGCGATCAGCTCGTCGAGCGCCGCCCGGGGTAGTTTGCCGGCGATTACAAGCCGCGCTTCGACATAACCGGCGGCGGAAACCTGGGCGACGGCGCGCCCATGATTTGCGCACGAAACAGCACTGCCTCGGACTCTTCCCAGAGAATCGCGACGAGGATCGACGTGTCGATGATCAAGCCGGCAAACCGTGTTCGTCGTACATCGCCTCGTTGATTTCCCACAGGCTCGGCGAACCGGGATGCTCGGCGTACCACGCCCGCAATTCGGCTTGGATTCGAGCGATCGTCGCGTCGACGCGTTTGATCCGCGCTTCCCGCGCCACACGGTCGAGGCGCTCCTGCACGGCGATCTCGACCGCTTCGGCCACATCCTCGCCGGTCTGCTCGGCGAGCGCCGCCACCAGTCGTTCCGCTTCAAGGCTGAGCACGATCGTCATCGCGTTACCGTAACACGATGCGCAGTCGCCTCAAATCGCCCCGTGGCAGTGCTTGAACTTCTTCCCCGATCCGCACGGGCATTGGGCGTTGCGCGAGGTCGTCGCCAGCCATTCGGCGCGGGTGTCGGCGTCGATATCGCTGAACGCCGCTGCTGCGCTGCGGGCGATGTCGAGCTGCGATGACGGCAGGTTGCCCACCGGGCCGAACGCGTCGCTGAACCCGGTCAGCGGGTCGATGTGCGTCGTGACGAAGCTCGGCAGTTGCGGGGCGTACGCCTCGGGCTGCATCTCGAAGCGCGCGTTGGCGAGCATCCGCGTGACATCCTCGCGGACCGTCGTCAGCATCCGTTCGAACAGCGCGAACGCCTCCGACTTATACTCGTTGAGCGGCGTTTTCTGCGCGTACGCCCGCAGGTGGATGACCTGCCGCAGCGCGTCGAGCGTCGCCAAATGCTCCTTCCAATGGTGGTCGAGCGCCTGGAGGAGGAAGTTCTTCTCGATCTGAATCCACGAGTCGTGCGGGATCACCGCCGCCTTGTCGGCCATCGCGGCATCCGATGCATGGATCAGCCGGTCGACGAACATCTCCTGATCGACCGCGTCCTCCTTGACCCACGCGGTGACGTCGACATCGAGGCCGAGGGTCGAGCGGACCGCGTCGTCGAGCGCGGCGACGTCCCATTGTTCGGGGTAGGTGTTCGGCGGACAATGCAAACCGACGAGCGCGTTGACCGTCTCGTGGCGCATGTCGAGGACGACGTCGCCGACGGCTTCGGAGTCCATGATATCGGCGCGCTGATCGTAAACCACCTTGC
>JBBSFF010000215.1:0-4557 GCA_038238995.1 Sphingomonadales bacterium | reverse complement strand
TCGACGTCGCGTCCGTCGGAATGATCGCCCTCGCTCCACGCCACGCCCGAGCACATCCGCAGGGCATTGCGGATGGTGACGCCCGCGTACGCCGACCCGCGTAGTTGCGGCACATAGCGGTCGCAGGGATCGTCGAGGCTGCCGATCGCGCCGTCGTGGAGCACGGCGCCGACCAGCGTCGCGGTCATCGATTTCGCGGTCGAGAAACTAGTCCAGCGGCTGTCCGGGCCGTTGCCCATCGCGTAGCGCTCGAGCGCGATCGCGCCGTCCTTGACGACCATACACCCGGCAACGCGCCGCCGCGCAATGAAGTCGTCGAGGCCGATACGGGCGTCGCCGACCTCGAAGGTCAAGCCCTCGAGCGAACGGGCGTGCGGTGGGAGCGGGCGCACGGCGTCGCCGTGCCGAATGACGCGATGCGGCCAGACCTTGTCCTGGTTGCGAAACGTCGCGGCCTGGTTCGCGGGGGTGGTGGCCATGATGTGCCGCGCCATGCGATCCGCATCACCGGTCGCCGCCACGTCATCCGATGGTATTCCCGGGGCCATGCAACGCTCCCTGCGTGTGGTCGAACCGGTCATCTTCCACGACCTAATCCGCCACCACCGCCGTCGACCACGGCGACACCATTGTCCAGCCGAGCGTCGCGTACAGCGCCGCGCCGCCGGCGGTCGCGGTGAGGAGTTCGCGTTCGCCCGGACGGCGGTGCTCGCCGAGCGCGGCCATCACCGCACGGCCGAGACCCCGGCGGCGGTGCTCCGCCGCGGTGGCGATCTGATCGTAGATGAAGACGCCGTCGTGGCGCGCAGCGCGTCCGCTCGCAGCGATGCTGCAATCCGCGGTCACGCAAACCGCGACGACCGTGTCGCTCGCCTCGACCTCGATGCGGTAGCCGTCGGGCAGCGGCGCGGCGAGGGTAACGCCGGGACCCGCCATCACGCCCGACACCATGTCGATCCGCCAGCGCGGCGGGAGGTTGGCGAGCAGGGTCTGCGGCGGGCCGGCGAGCTTGATGAAGATGCGCGGGGTATCGATCGCCTCGCCGGTCGCGCACAGGCCGGGGCCGGCCTCGGCGAAAACGTGGCGGCACGTCTCGACGTCCGATCCGGTGTCGACGCGCCATCCGCCGCGGTCGGCGACCGGCAGCGGCAGGCCGCGCGCGCGCGACCGCGCGTGGAGCCATGCCGCAATCAGTCCGGAATCGACCACCCTAGTCGACCACCCTAGTCGAACACCGCATGGTTGACCGGCGACCCCGCCGTCACGGTCAAGCGCCGCCCAACGACTTGCGTGTCGATCAGCGCCGCGAGCCCGTCGTGCGTCTGCGCGAGGAAGCGGCGGCCGTCGCTTGCCTGGCGCCCGACGACGATCGCGACCGCGGGGACGCCCTGCGCGTGGACGACGGTAAACGCCTCGACCGTTGCCGCGCCGTCGGGGGTTTCGGTGAAGCCCGGGCCGGACGCGGCGTCGATCTCGCGCTGGTAGGTCGCGGGGTCGGTGCGGCGCCATGCGCCCACGGTCGGGCGCGCCGAGTAGACGCCGAAGCTCGACTTGGTCAGGTAGCCGCCGTTGGCGAAGACGAGCCCGTACGCGTCGCGGTCGGATCGACACCGCGCGACCATCTCGGCGATGCCGTGCATCGAGTAGTTGTTGCCCGGACCGCCGAAATAGGGGAGGCCGCCGGTCAGCGTAAGCCCGCGCGGGTCATCGTGCGCGAGCCCGATCATGTCGGCCGCGATCTCGACCGCGACCGGGAAGCACGAATACAACTCGATCGGGCCGAGGTCGCTGACCCCGATCCCGGCGTGCGCAAGCGCGTGCGCCGCGCCGACGCGGATCGACGGCGAAGTGCTCAGGTCGACGCGGTCGCTGATGAGGATGTGTTCATGGGTGTCGGCGCAGCCGTGAAGGTAGACGCGCCGGTCCTCGGGCACCCCGGCGGCATCGGCGGCGGCGGTCGACAGCATCACCACGGCAGCGGCCTGGTCGACGAACATGTTCGAATTCAGGTACTTGGTGTACGGATAGGCGATGTAGCGGTTAATACCGGTCGGGGTGATGAGCTCGTCGGCGCTGCGTTCGACCGGCAGCGCGGCGAACGGGTTGGCGGCGGCGACGCGGGTGAACTCCGCCATCAGCGCGCCGATCCGTTCGCGGTGGGCGAGCGGGGTGTCGCCGTAGCGCGCCGCGACTGCGCTTTCGAACAGCGGGTAGACGTTGACCGGCATCGCGACGCCGTGGGCGATCTCGTGGCGGCTGACGAGCGCGGTCTCCTTGCCGAGCGTCTCGGGCGCGCCGCCGGGATCGTCGGACCAGTCGAGCGTCAGCCCCGCCTTGACCGCATGCGCCTGCGTCCGCAGCGCCTCGACGCCGGCGAGCAGCACCGCATCGGCCTCGCCGCGCGCGATCCGCTCGGCCAACAGATTGACGAGCAGCTGCGGCGTGTTGCCCCCGACCGGGCCGTAGAAGCACGTGCGCGGCGTCGCGCCGAGGCGATTGGCCAGCGACTTCGGCAGGTTGGTGTAGCGCCCGAACGGCGAGGCGAACGCGGGCGACGAGTCGGCGAACAGGCGGACGACCGCGATCGTATCGAGCGCGATGCCTGTCCCCCCGCAGTCGGTGCGCGCCGCCGCCCCGACGCGCGCAAGAAGATCGAGCGGGGACCCCGCGTCGGCGGGAGCGGAGTCGCGGGCGGTGACCTGCGCGATGCCGACGAGGACGGGGGTGCGGGGATGGGGCATGGTCCCACCTTCGTTGCGGCGTGCGGCGAAGTCTAGCGGATGACCTCGTTCGTCACACCGAGGTCGAGGTCCGCCCACGCCCGGTCGGCGGTCAGCACCGTCGCGCCGAGGTCCGCCCGCGCGCGAGGCACGCGCGGTCGACGAACGACATGCCGGGATGGCGCGCGCAGCCGACCGGCGGCGACCGCAAGGGCTTCGTCGAACGGAATTACGGGTATGCCGACATCGGACATGATTTCGTCCGCGTCCACATCGCTGGAACCGCGTTCCTCGCGCCGTCGGACGGGTTCGGCGGGAAGGTCCGCCGCCCCGCCGCCCGTCCTCACGCGAATCCGTAGGCTGCTAACGAACGCAAGGGCGTTCGCCGCACTACCTGCGGCCGCGCTTCGGCTAGTTGTACCGCCGCAGCTCGTCCTTCGCGATCGACACGCGGTGGACCTCGTCCGGGCCGTCCGCCAGGCGTAGCGTACGCTGGCTGGCGTAGCCGCGCGCCAGCCCGAAGTCCTGGCAGACGCCGCCGCCGCCGTGCGCCTGGATCGCCATGTCGTGAATCATACAGCTCATGTTCGGCGCGACGACCTTGATCATCGCGATCTCGCGCTTGGCTGCCTTGTTGCCGACGGTATCCATCATATACGCCGCCTTGAGCGTCAGCAGCCGCGCCTGTTCGATCGCGATGCGCGCGTCGGCGATGCGTTCGTGCCAGACCGACTGCTCGGAAATCGGCCGACCGAAGGCGACGCGCGACTTCAACCGCTTGCACATCTTTTCGAGCGCGACTTCGGCAGCGCCGATGCTGCGCATGCAATGGTGGATGCGGCCCGGCCCAAGGCGGCCCTGCGCGATTTCGAAGCCCGCGCCCTCGCGCAGCACCATGTTCGCCACCGGCACGCGGACATTGTCGAGGATTACCTCGTAATGCCCGTGCGGGGCGTCGTCATAGCCGAATACCTTGAGCGCACGGACCTTGATCATCCCCGGCGTGTCCATCGGCACGAGGATCTGCGACTGCTGCAGGTGTCGCGCCGCGCCGGTGTCGGACTTGCCCATGACGATCGTCAGCGCGCAGCGCGGGTCGCCGACGCCGCTCGACCACCATTTGCGCCCGTTGATCACATATTCGTCGCCGTCGCGGGTGATCGAGGTCTCGATGTTGGTCGCGTCGGACGATGCCACCGCCGGCTCGGTCATCAGGAACGCCGAACGGATTTCGCCGTCCATCAGCGGGCGCAGCCACTTCGCCTTCTGCTCCTCGGTGCCGTAGGTGCGAAGAACCTCCATGTTGCCGGTATCGGGGGCCGAGCAGTTGAACACCTCCGACGACCAGCCGCAGCGCCCCATCTCCTCGGCGAGCGGCGCGTATTCGAGGTTGGTCAGGCCGGGGCCCTTCCACTCGGTCGTATCGTGCGCGGACACGTTGAGGAACAGGTTCCACAGCCCGGCGGCGCGCGCGATCGGCTTGAGCTCCTCGACGACTGGCAGAACCTTCCAGCGGTCGCCCGCGGCTTCTTCCGCCTCGTAGCGCGCCTCGTTCGGGACGACGTGCTCATCCATGAAATTACGCAGTTTTTCGACGAGACCCTTGGTCTTGTCGCTGTATTCGAAAATCATGGACGTCGCTCCCTCATCATGGTCGCGGGACAAATGTCATGCGAAGCGGCGCGACGCCAGCGCAAACCGCGATATTTCGTGTCGCGCGTCACTCGGTCCGCGCGCGGCATGGCCGTGGGCGCGGCGCCGCTACGGCTGCGCGAAGCCGAGGTCGAGGCGGCGGGCGACGGCGGGATAGTTGGCTGCGGTCGAATCGAACGCGACC
>JBBSFF010000214.1:0-4584 GCA_038238995.1 Sphingomonadales bacterium | reverse complement strand
GTCGGCGCGGTCGGGCATGGTGTCGTTGTCCGACAGCCTCGACAAGGTCGCCGACCTCGCGGCGTTCTATTCGGACCAGGCGGGGCGCAGCTGGCGGGCGCTGGCCGATACGACCAACGAGGAGATCATCTCCAACCGGCGCCCGGAGCCGTTCGCCAGCTGGCAGCGGACCGAGGATTATTACAGCGAAGGCGAACTGATCTGGCTCGATGCCGACAGCCTGATTCGCGAACACTCGAAGGGCAAGCGCTCGCTCGACGATTTCGCGCGCGGGTTTTTCGGCGTCCGTGACCGCGACTGGGGGGAGCTGACGTACACCTTCGACGACGTCGTCGCCGCGCTCAACGCCGTCGAGCCGTACGACTGGGCGACCTTCCTGCACGCGCGCGTCGATGCGGTCGGCGCCCCCGCCCCGCTCGACGGGATCGCGCGCGGCGGCTACCGGCTGATCTTCACCGCCGAACCCGGCAAGGTCTGGGCGTCGCGCGAAAAAGGCCGGGAGATCACCGATTACTGGTACTCGCTCGGGCTAATCACCGGCAAGAACGGCGTGGTCAGGGGCGTCCGCTGGGGTAGCCCCGCCTTCACCGCCGGAATCAGCGTCGGCAGCACGCTGATCGCGACCAACGGCAGCAAGTTCGACGACGGCAACCTCAAGGCGGTCATCACGGCCAACAAGGGGGCGAGGACGCCGATCGCGCTGCTGATCCAGCAGGGCGACCAGTTCCGCTCGGTCGACGTCGCGTGGAACGGCGGCTTGCGATATCCGCATCTCGAACGTAGCACCAAGGGGCCGAGCTCGCTCGACCGGCTGATGGCGCCGCGACCGTGAGGCCGACCGCGGACGGTCGGCGGCAACCAGGGAAAATTCGATGAAGGTCATCGTCAGTGCCGCACTCCTCATGACCGCGACCGGGGCGATCGCGGGCACCGCCGAGCAGAACACCACGGCGGCACTCGCCCGGATCGCAGCGCTCAACCCGCAGGTGAATGCGGTCATTGCGGTCGATCCGACCGCACTCGATCAGGCGCGCGCGCTCGACCGGATGCGACGCGCGCGCGGGCCGCTGTTCGGCATGCCGATCCAGATCAAGGACAATATCGAAACCCTGGGTCCGCTGCCCACGACTGCGGGCAGCCTCGCGCTCGCTGGGAACGTCACCGGACGCGATGCGCCGCTCGTCGCCGGGCTGCGCGCGGCGGGGGCCGTCATCCTCGGCAAGACCAACCTGTCGGAATGGGCGAATATCCGGTCGTCGGCGTCGATTTCGGGGTGGAGCGCGGTCGGCGGCCTGACGCGCAACCCGTTCGCGCTCGACCGGACTGCGTGCGGGTCGTCGTCGGGCAGCGGGGCCGCGGTCGCCAGCGGCATGGTCGACGCCGCGATCGGCACCGAGACCGACGGCTCGATCACCTGTCCGGCATCGATCAACGGCATCGTCGGGCTCAAGCCGACCGTCGGGCTCGTCAGCCGCACCCACGTCGTCCCGATCAGCCACAGCCAGGACACGCCCGGCCCGATGACGACCGACGTGCGCACCGCCGCGCTCGTCCTCGCGGCAATTGCCGGCAGCGACCCCGCCGACCCGGCGACCGCGTCCGCCGACACCCACCGCGCCGACTATGCCGCCGCGCTCCGCCCCGACGCGCTGCGCGGGGTGCGGATTGGGGTGATGCGCTTCGTCGGCGGCTGGGCAGCCCCAGTGCAGGCGCGGTTCGAGGCGGCGCTCGCGGTGCTCACCGCGCAGGGCGCGACGCTCGTCGACATCACCGAGTTCAAGGACCGCAACAAGATCGGCCCGGCCGAGGAGATCGTGCTCCACACCGAACTCAAGGCCGACCTCAACGCCTATCTCGCGACGACCCCGCCCGCGGTGACGACGCGGACGCTCGCCGACGTGATCGCGTTCAACCGCGTCACCCCGCGCGAGCTGGCGCTGTTCGGGCAGGAGACGTTCGAAGCGTCGGAGGCGACGAAGGGCCTCGCCGACCCCGCGTATCTCGCGGCGCGGGCGCTGTCGCTTCGGCTGGCGGGCAAGGACGGGATCGACGCGATGCTCGCCCGGTACACCGTCGCCGCGCTCGTCGCGCCGACGATGCCGCCGGCGTGGATGATCGACAGCGTCAACGGCGACCAGGGCGGGGTCAGCGGCCCGTCCGAGCTCGCCGCGGTGTCGGGCTACCCGCACCTGACCGTCCCGATGGGCCTCGTCCGCGGGATGCCCGTCGGGCTGTCGTTCATCGGCCCGGCGTGGAGCGAAGCGACGCTGCTCGGCTTCGGCTATGCCTACGAAACCGCCAGCCACCTGCGGGTGGCCCCCCGATCGACCGCGTCGATCGAGGGGACCGATGCCGTGGCGCCGCTGCTCCTCCCGCCGTCGAGATAGCGGGCGCGCCTTACGACGGCTTGCAGGGCGGCGTTCCCTGCGCCGTCATCGGGACCTTGTTGCCGCACTGGACGACCGACCCGCCGTAGACGACCAGCTGCGCCCGGTTCCAGTAATTGGGCAGCGAATTGACGTCGTTGTCGCGGACCGTGCAGCCGCGGCAATCGTAGACGCCGATCCCCTGCGCGTAGGTGTTGAGGATGGTGTTGCCGCTGATCATGATCCGGTCGAAGCCGCCGTCGTCGACCCCGCCGCGAACGTGATTGAACAGGCCGATGCCCTGCGTATCGCCGATCGCGCTGTTGTTGGTGATCGTGATATCGGCGCTCGGTGGCATCGTCGGGCGCGACCATATCTGGATGCAGTCGGGGTGCATCCCCGGTGCCGGGCGCGATTCGGTGCACGCGTTGCGGTCGATGACGACGTTGCGCGACAACGAGACGTCGATGCCGTCGGCGCTCATCCGCGTCAACCAGTTGCCGGCGATGCGTGCGCCGTCGACCTTGTCGAACCCGATCCCGAGCTTGAGGTCGACGAGGTGGACCCCGGTGACGCTGATGTTGCTGCTGTTAGCATTGGCCAGGAAGCCGTAGCCCGTCGCGTAGGTGCCGGGGGGCACGACGCCGGCGATCGTCCCGCCGATCCAGTTTACGCCGCTCGACGTCGCGATACCGACCCCGACGAGCGACGACCCGGTCGCGTCGATCGTCAACGCCGGGCTCCAGGTGCGCTTCTTGATGAGGACGTACGGATAGCTGTCGGGGACGAGCTTGACCGTATCCCCCGGTTTCGCGCTGGCGATCACGCTGTTGATGGTCGTCGGGGTGGCGGCGAGCAAGGTCAGGGCAAGCAGGAACATGGCGAAACTCCACTAAAAGCTACACGATACCGAGCCACCGTGACGCAGCGGCTCGAAGTCATTATCGGATGCGGTGACCGATTGTTTAGCGCACGCGTTGACGACGCCGCCGCCGCAGCCGAGAGCATGACGCATGTCCAACCCGATCCTGATCGCCGCCGGAACCGCGCTGTTCCTGATGATCGGCGGTGGCCTGCTGACACCGGTCGGCAAATGGTACGCCGACTTGCGGAAACCGTGGTGGAACCCGCCCGGATGGGTGTTCGGGCCGGCGTGGAGCCTCATCCTCGGGCTCTGGGCCTGGGCGGCGGTGCTAGCGTGGCGCGGTGCGACCGACGAGGCCGGGCGAACGGCGGTCCTCATCCTGTTCGGCGTCAATGCGCTGTGCCATTTCCTGTGGAGCCCGTTGTTCTTCAAGCTTCGCCGCCCCGACTGGGCGGTGATCGAGGTGTTCTTCCTGTGGTCGTCGCTCGTCGCGCTGCTGATCGGCGTGCGTCCCTATTCGGTGCAGGCAAGCTGGCTGATCGTGCCGTATTTCGTGTGGGTCAGCTTCGCCGCGTGCCTCAACGGCGTCATTGTGCGGTTGAACCGCCCGTTCGTTTAGGGGCCGCAGTCGATCACCGCCTTGCCGATCAGCGTCCCATCGGCCATCGCCGCGTACGCCGAACCGGTGTCGGCCAGCGCGACGCGCAGGCCGATGTGCGGGACGACACGCGCGGCGAGCGCATCGATCGCGACGAGGTTCGCCGCGCCGCCCGCCGGATCGCGCCGGGCGAACTCCCCGGCGCGGACCCCGATGATCTCGATCTCGCCTGCCGCGATGCGGTTGAACGCGACCTCGGCGATCCCGCCGACGAAGCCGATGATCAGGTAGCGCCCGCCACGACGCAGCCGCGCGACGAGCGGCGCGGTCGCAAGCCCGCCGACCGGATCGAACACCACATCGACCGGCGCGAACGGCGGCAGCAAGCCCGAACGATCGACCAGCACCACCTCGTCCGCCCCAGCGTCGCGCGCGGCGGCGAGCTTGGCCGGGGTCGACGCGAGCGCGACGACCGTCGCCCCGAGCGCCTTGGCGACGCCGACCGCGGCGAGGCCCGTGCCACCCCCCGCCCCCATCACCGCAACGCGTTCGCCCGCGATCAGCCGCCCGCGTCGAACCAGTCCGACATAGGCAGTAAGCGCGCCAACAGTGAACCCAGCCCCCGCCGCGAGGTCGAGCGCCGGCGGAACGGAGCGCGTCGCCGCCAGCGGCACGGTCAAGCACTCGGCGAGGCAGCCGAAGCGCGCGCCGACGACGACGGTGCGACCGATCATCGCCGGGTCGACCCCCTCGCC
>JBBSFF010000213.1:0-4591 GCA_038238995.1 Sphingomonadales bacterium | reverse complement strand
TGTTGCAGTCGTTTTGGGGGTGGGTTTCGTAACGGCCGGGGGGGGGTGGGGGGGGGGGCCCCGCCGCCCCCCCCACTGCGGGTCTGCTTGCGAGGAGCCAGGCCGCGATCATTGCATAACGATGTCGCGGCATCAGATTACTCCTTCAATGATGTTCTTACGAATAAAGGCTGTCCGTTCCCTCGCCTCCTTGCCACAAAAATCGCGATCTGACACATTAATTGTCGACAAAGAGGATTTCCATGACCGAGATGACTGAGGCATTGCCGCTTCCCCGTTCCGGCAGTGGCGGTCCACCGCTCGATGCTGCGCTCGCCGATCAGTTGATCCGGGAGATTATTGCGCTGGACCACCCTCCCGGGTCGTGGCTGCGCGAGCAGGAGATCGCCGCACGCTTTCAGATCAGCCGATCGCCCGTGCGCGAGGCGCTTCGCCACGTCGCGCGGCGCGGCTTCGTCGAAATCCATCCGTGGCGCGGCGCGCAGGTCGTCGCGCCGACGGCGGCCGAAACCCGCCACGTGTTCGATCTACTCGAACTCATGTCCGGCCTGGTCGGTCGCCTAGCCGCCGAATCGCTGCCCGAAGAACGCTTTCTTCATCTTTGTACGATGTTGGCCGATGGAGAAGTGCTCCTCGGCGGCCGCGCGCCCCGCGAGGTACGCAACGCTTGGTCATTCAAACTCGTCCGGTCGCTGGCGCGCGCGCTCGACAGCCGGATCGCGTATGACATGCTCATCTACGTCGGGGGGCTGGCACTTTGGCAGCACCGCTACCTCGCGCCTGACGACGTTGAGACCATGGCGCGCCAGCTCGATCTGCACCGGGCCTTCGTTCACGCCATTCTCGCCCGCGACGCCGTCACGGCCGAGTGGGCCGGGCGCGCGATGGTCGCAATCACCCGGGCCGAAGTCATGTCACGACTAGCCAGCGAGTCTTGACAAGCCTCAAAGCGAGTGAGACTGTCGACAATATCGACGGGGTGAAAACACCTCGCAATAACTCAGGGGGGGGTCACGTGGCGCGCGAGATCGAGCAGACGACCGTGAAATTTAGCTGATGGGCTGGCGCGAAACTGCCGCCTGTGTGGCCATCGGGGTCGCCATCGGCTGTGCCTCGGCGTTCGTCATCCTTGGCAACGGGGAACTGCTCGGGCGCGAATCGCGCCAGGGGTGGTTTGGCAACGCCAATGCGGGATCGACCGCCGCCGACCCCTATACCCGCGCGATCATCGCCAAAATCGGGCTGCTCGCCTTATCGCGCGCGGAAACAATCTATTTTCACATATACGCCGACGCGGCCGGCAAGCGCCTTGATGATCGCTGCGCCTACGAGTTGCGCGGCGGGGCGTTGCCGGCGCGGTGGTGGTCAATCACGGTCTACGCGGGCGACGATTTCCTGCCGGTCAACGGCGACGACGCCCAGTCGATCGATGTCACGCGCCTGACCAAGGCACCTGACGGACGATGGTCGGCCCGGGTAGCCGCGACGCGCGACGGGGCGAAGAACTGGATTTCGACCAAGAACGCCGGCCGGTTCAGCTTGGGACTGCGGATGTACAACCCCGCCGATGCGGCCCGGGCAACGATCGACGCGATCGACTTTCCGGAAATCCGTACGATCAGCTGTGCGGGAGCGGCGTCATGAACCGCTGGGCTCGTCGCTTCCTAATCGCCACGACGGCCGCGGTTGTTGGCCACGCTGCGATCATCCTCGCGGCTCCCTACGTGTTGATGACCGGCGCGATGAAGCGCGTCAGTCGCGACGGCGCGCGGATTAACACGTGGGTGCACGCGCCGCGGACGACTGAGGCATCGCGGACGATCGTTCGTCCATCGCCCGATCTTGCCTATTCGGCGTGCGTTCTCGATGTCGGCAGTCGGCCGGTCCGCGTCACCGCCGCGCGGTGGCACGACTATATGTCGGTGTCGGTGTTTGCTGCCAACAGTGACAACGTCTTTGTCGCCAACGACCGCAACCATCCGCGAGGAATCGATCTCCTGATCGTCGGGCCGGGGTTTGCCGGCACGCTACCGGCAGGGCGCGACGTCGTCCGCCTGCCCTCGGCGCGCGGCATCGTCCTCACCCGCCGCCTCGCGCCGACCGCCGCCGCATTCAAGGCGGCCGACGACGCGCGACGCGGCGACATCTGCGCGGCGACATGATGCAACGAGGGACAGCGCCAATGACGCGAACGATCGGGATCGCCTTGCTCTTGCTCGCCGAAGGCGCGGCGGCGCAGACGGTGCCCGAACCCGCCACCGGCCTCGGTGAGATCATCGTCACCGCGCGCAAACGCGCCGAATCGATCACCGATGCGCCGGTGACGATTTCTGCCTTCACCGGAGAACAGCTGCGCGACCTCGGCGGCGCCCCGCGGTTGACCGACCTCGGGTATCTGCTGCCGGGCGTGACGTTCATCAATACCGGCAACATCAACAGCGAGATCAACATCCGCGGGGCCGGAGCGGGAACGGCGCGAACCGCCGGGGTCGATTCAGCCATCGCTGTTTTGCGGGACGGCGCTTCGATCATCGGCGGCAATATCGGCGGGCGGACCTTTACCACCGCCGACCTGTTCGACCTCGAGCGCATCGAAGTCATTCGCGGACCGCAATCGTCGCTGTATGGCGTTAACGCAGTCGGCGGCGTGCTCAACGCTATCGTCCGCCGCCCGCAGGAGACGCTCGGCGGCAGCGCGCAAGCGAGCTACGACCCGATCATCGACCGGTATGAACTCGAGGCGATCGCCAACGTCCCGGTCACCAACTGGCTGGCGCTGAGGGCGGGCTATCGGCGGTCCGACAAACAGGGTGGCTTCTTCACCAATACCGTGACCGGCAAGACCGGCGATTTCGAGCGATACGACGGTGGTCGCCTGAGCGTCCTGTTCAAGCCCGCCGATACGGTGAAACTCGTCGTCGGCTATGACAAATCGAAGGAAGTCACGCCGTCGAACCGCATCAAGTCGATCAACGTCGTCAACGACCCGACGGGATTGACTGCCGCGCAGATAGCCCCGCCCGATACCGACGGGCCGTTCCGGTATACAGCAAACACGTCGAATACGACGACGCGCAACCTCGATCACTTTTCGGGCAACCTCGATATCGACGCGCCGTTCGGCTCGATCGCCGGCATTTTCCTCCACCGCGTCCGCCACACCAATTTCTATCAGGACGAGGACGGTTCGGCCCCCGGATCGGTCGCGCTCCCGTTCCCCGCCGCCAGCTGCGCGACGCGGTCGTGCACGACATTGTTCACCGACGACACCTATGTCGACAGCGGCGAAGTCCGCGCGCAATCGGATGGCAAGGGCCGGTTTGACTGGCTGTTCGGCGTCAACATCATCAAGCGGAAGACCGACTTCGTCACGACCTCGGATGGGCGGACGACGTCGGCAACCAACCTCGCACCGAGTCCGAACCAGAACACGTCGAGCGTTTCGCGCGACCAGGACGTCCAGACGAGTTTCTTCGCGACCGTGACGGTGCGCCCCTTCGATCGGCTTACGCTCGATGTCGGCGGTCGCTACGGCCTGTCTGACAAGCGCATCGATTCCTATTCGGTCAACCGAACCCCGGTGACCGGATTGCTATGTCCCTATCTCGACCCGATCAACGGGATTGCCGCCGCCGACCCGCGCTGCGTCGGATCGCGTGCGCGCTTGCAGGCGGGGTTCGGTAATTTTGCGCCGTCGGGATCGGTCAAGTATCAGATCACCGACCATCTGAACGTCTATGCCAACATCGCCTCGGGCTACCGCGCCGGCGGCTTCAACGGCAATTCGGTCCTCGATGTCGGCATTCCGGCGACGTTTGATCCCGAAACCAGCACCGCGTATGAGATTGGCGTCAAGCTCGGCGGTCGTCGCTTGCGCATCGCCGTTGCCGGGTTCTACAACGACTTCGATAACTTCCTCGCCACCCTCGCCCGCATCGGGGCCGACAACATTACGCGTAATTACCGCATCAATGCTGGTCGGGCTGAAACCCACGGGGTCGACTTCGAAGGGGCGCTCAATCTCCCGCTCGGCGCACGGCGGGGAGCGGTCGACCTGTCTGTTGCGGTGAACTGGCTCGACGGCAAAATCCTCGACGGCGCGTACAAAGGGCGGACGATCGAGGGCTCGCCTGAATGGACCTACACGACGACGGCGATCTACAAGGTTCCCGTGGTCCGGGACTGGCGGTTCGTCGCGACGGCAAGTTACCGCGGCCAGCGCGGCGGCTTTTTCAACACGACCAACATCGACAATGTCATCAAGAATGCCGACGTCGACCTTGTCAACGCCAAGATCGGTGTCGAAAACGACCAGTTTCGGTTCGAGATCGTCGCCGATAATTTATTCGACACGGTTTATCAAACGCTGCGCGACCCTCAGCGTAGCGTCTATGCCGACCGGCGAACAGTCCTGTTCCGCGCCGCATACCGTTTCGGCAGCGAGGGCGCGCGATGAGCCACGAGCACGGCTTCGGTTGCGGCGTGTCGCGGCGCGCGGTGCTCGTGGGTAGCGGCGCGGTGGGGGCGGGCCCGCCCCCCACCCCGCGGGTGTAGTAACCAAACAAAACCACTTTGCAATATGCGCATGTGC
>JBBSFF010000212.1:0-4603 GCA_038238995.1 Sphingomonadales bacterium | reverse complement strand
CTTGTCGAGCCGCGCCGCGCGTTCGTCGGGGCCGATCGCGCGGACGTCGCCGGTCAGCGCCGTCAGGTCGCCGGTGTCGATGTCGGCGAGCGCGATCCCCGGCAGCAGCGCCGTCGCGCCAAGCATCAGCCCGGAACGAATGAGCGTGCGACGGTCAAAGCGGGCGTGAAGCATGCCGCACCATCGCCACCTGCGCCCGCAAAGACAAGGCCGTCAGCGACAAGGCCATCAGTTCGACCAATAGACGTAGGCATCCCCCGGGGTCACCTTCGCCCCGAGCGGATGGTCGATCGCGATCGGCGAGTGGATCAGCGCCGACCACAGTGGCTTCGCCTGCTCGGCGTCGTGCTTCGCGAGCAGCGCGCGGAGTTCGACGACCTTGGCAGGCTGGATGGCGGCGAGGTCGTGGCGTTCGGTCGGGTCGTCCTTCAGATTGTATAGCAGGAATAGGTGCGGAAGTTCGAGCTGCTGCAGCTTCCAGTCGCCGTCGAGCACGACCTTGTACGCGCCGCTGCGCCAGAACAGCGTCTGGTGCGGACGCCCCTTGCCGCCGCCGGTGATGAACGGCATCAGGTCGACCCCGTCGATCGCGCGGTCGGTCGGCAATGTCGCCCCGGCGACCGCTCCGGTGGTGGCGAAGATGTCGAAATGGCTGACCGGCGCGGACAGCGTCGAACCGGGCGCGATCTTCCCCGGCCAGCGCATCATGAACGGGACGTGCGTGCCGCCTTCGAAGAAGGTCGCCTTCCACCCGCGGTACGGCTTGTTGATATCGGGCAAGCCGATGTAGTTCGCGCCGCCGTTGTCGCTGGTGAAAATGACGAGCGTGTTGTCGTCAATGCCTTGCGCCTTGAGTTCGGCCATTACCCGCCCGACGCCGCGGTCGAGCGCGCGAACCATCGCCGCATACACGCGGGTCCGTCGGTCCGTGATCGCCGACAGCGCATCGTAGTCGGGCTTCCACGCCTGCAGCGGCGTGTGCGGCGCATTGTACGCGAGGTACAGGAAGAACGGGCGGTTGCGGTTGGCGCGGATCGCCGCGACCGCTTGATCGGTGAGGTAATCGGTCATGTAGCGATCGGGCGTGAAGCGAGGTCCGCCGTTATACTGGACGCTGAACGGCAGGTTCGCCCACAGGAACTTGTCGATCGGGTCGAAGTCCTGCCGCGAATTGACGACGTCGGCGGCGGCGTCGGACAGGTATTTCTGCCCGCCGATCATGAAGCCGAGCGATTCGTCGAAGCCGTGCATCTCGGGCCGCATCCCCGCGCCGTCACCCAAGTGCCATTTGCCGAGATGGATGCTATGGTAGCCCTGATCGTGGAGCAACCCGGCGATCGTGATCTCGCTCGGCGGCACCCCCTTGTCGCCGGCAAAGGCGGGCTGCCGCACGGCGTCCTCGTCGAAGATCACCTTGTGCGCCGACGCGTTCGGGAAGTTGGCGATGTTGCGCGCGAAGACCGTGTCGAGCCGGATCAGGTCCGACGGGAACCACGCCGGCGGGTGCGCGTCGGTCGGGGTGAATTCATAGCCGAAGCGCGTCGCGTAGCGCCCGGTCATCAGCGCGGCGCGCGACGGGGCGCAGGTCGCGTTGCCGGCATATCCGTTCGCAAAGCTGATCCCCTGTTTGGCGATCGCGTCGATGTTTGGCGTCTTGAGGATGCCGCCGACGCCGCCGCCGTTGAGGCTGATGTCGTTGAAGCCGAGGTCGTCGGCAAGGATCAGGATGACGTTCGGGCGGCGCGTCGCCCCCGCGGCGGGTCCCGGTCCCTGCGCCCAGACGACGGGACGGTTCGCCGCGACTGGCGGGGCCGTCCACCCGGCGAGGTGGAGCAGGATATAGTCCTTGCTCGCCGCGACGACGGCGACGAGCACGATCAGGACAACAGCGACGGCGAGGGCGATGCGCTTCATGTCCAGGTCCGATCGAAGGCGCGATAGGCGAGGCCGAGTACAACCAGCATCGCCGCTTCGATCGCCATCGGCGGCAGCGCGTGCGGCCCGACGCCGTCGACGACGAGGCTGAGACACCGCCCGGCGAAGGCGAGCGCGAGCAACACTAGCGGCACCCGCAACGGCGCGGCGCGACCGCGGACGGCGGCGAGCAGCGCGAAGACCGACCCGCCGATGAAGAAGCCGGAGAAATCGGCGCGCAACGTCGCGAGGCCCTGCGACCCGACCGGCGCGAGGAACAACACCGCCGCCAGCCGCGCCGGGGCCAGCAGAAAGCCGACGCCGATCGTGAGGTTGAACAGCGCGACCAGGCCCACCAGCCCGCGCAGAATGCTCCGCATGCGCCCAGTCTCCCGATTGCGTCGACCGGCACCCTACCGCCTTCCGGAGCCCGGGCACAATCCGGCATTGCCTGTGCCAGGTCGCTGGTCCACCTTCTGTGGCGACGAAGCGAGGGAGCATCCGCGTGACGGTCAGGCGAACGATTCTGCTCGGCGTGCTGCTTTGCGCGGTCGTTCTCGCCGCGATCGTCGCACTGTTCCGGGTCGAGATCGGCACCGCGCTGTTCCGCCGAGGGGTCGCCGACCGCATCGGGCGCGACGCGACGGTCGGCCTGCCCGACGGACTCCACGTCGTGTTGTGCGGGACCGGTTCGCCGCTGCCCGACCCCGCGCGCGCCGGGTCGTGCACGCTGATCATCGCCGGCCGCCACATGGTCCTGATCGACGCCGGCGAAGGCAGCACGCGCAGCCTCGCCCGGATGACGCTGCCCGCGGCCCGGATCGAGGCGGTATTCCTGACGCACTTCCATTCCGACCACATCGACGGGCTCGGCCCGGTCATGCTGATGCGCTGGACGGGCAAGCCGTGGACCACCCCGCTGCCGATCCATGGGCCGACCGGGGTCGACGGCGCCGTCGCGGGGTTCAACGCCGCGTACGCCGCCGACGCCCGCGCGCGCGTCGCGCACCACGGCGATCGCCTTGTCCCCGCGTCGGGCGCGGGAGGCACGGCGCTGTCGTTCGCCGTTCCCGCCAGCGGCAGCGTCGTCGTCGACGACCGCGACGGCGTGCGTATTTCGGCCTTCGCGGTCGATCACGGCCCGGTCCATCCGGCGGTCGGCTACCGGGTCGACTATAAGGGACGGTCGGTCGTGATCAGCGGCGATACGCGCGCCGGATCGGGGCTGGTCGCCGCCGCCCTCGGGGCCGACCTGATGGTCCACGAGGCGCTCCAGCCCGCGCTCGTCGCGCCGATCACCGCCGCGCTGATGGTGGCGGGACAGGCGAACACCGCGCAGATTACCCGCGACATCATCGGCTATCTTTCGACGCCCGCCGGAGCGGCCGACGACGCGCGCGGCGGCGGCGTGCGCGCGCTGGTGCTGTCGCATCTCGTCCCGCCGTTGCCGTCACGGCTGTTCTACCCCGCCTTCCTTAGCGACGCGGCCAAGCATTTCGCCGGGCCGATCACCGTCGGCGAAGACGGGATGATGTTCAGCATGGTTCCGGGATCGACGACGGTGACCGTACGGCGGCTACCCTGACCCGCCTCAGCGCCGGGCGAGGCCGTTCCGCTCGAGCCGCCACTTGAGCTGATCGAAGCGGTCCTGACCGAAGAACGGCTCGCCGTCGACGACCATCAGCGGCACCCCGTAATGCCCGCCGAGACGCTGCGCCGCCTGATTGCTCTCGATCGCGGCACGGTGGCCATCGGTGTCGGCCGCGACCGCCGCGTCGAGCTCGGCAAGGTCGAGCCCCACGCCCGCCGCTGCGCGCGCCAGGTGATCACCGAGGTGCCAGTCGTCGACGGCCCCGCTCCAAATCGCCCGGCTGACCGCGTCGATGAAGGCGAGGCCGCGCCCGCGCGCCGCCGCCGCGACGCCGAGGTGGCTGAGCCGGTGGATGTGCGGTTGTTCGACGGGGTAGGTTCGCGTCGCCGGGTCCATCAACACCGGGTCGGGCTTTGGCCAGCGAAACGGCAGGCCGAGGAAGCCCGCCGTCCGGTAGACGTCGCGGATCAGGTAGCTGAACCATAACGGATCGCTGTTGGCGAAGAAATCGGCCTGGCGGACGGCGATCGGGTAGACGATGCGGACCGCGCAGGCGACATCGAAATTGCGTTCGAGGTCAACCAGCCGCGGCGTCACCAGATACGAATACGGCGAGCGGAACGACCAGAACAGGTCGAAGGCGAGCGTCATGGCGTCGGCGACAGGGGCGGCACCCGTGGCCGCGCCATCGGACGCGTGCGGATGTTGAGCTGCCCGGCCAACCCCGCCAGCCGATGCTGCTCGATCGCGCGATATTCGGGCAGCGCGACCATATCGAACAGCGCCTGTACGCTCGGGTATTCGACCAGCGCGACCATGTCCCACAGCTCGTCGACATCGCCGAGGAGGATGCCGGTCACCGGCCCCGAATACAGCGACTTGCCACCGACCTGTTCGATGCACGCCTGCACCGCCGCGCCGTAGCGCAGATAGGCGTCCATGCCCGACAGGTCGGCGTCCGAGCCGTCGGCATAGTCGGCCTTCGGCTTGAACTTGAGCAGGTTGACCATGACCATCGGGCCGTGGTCGGCGACCCCATCTACGAAGAATATAGCGCCACGTATCGAGTTTGCAAACTATATAATCGCCTTGATGAAG
>JBBSFF010000211.1:0-4617 GCA_038238995.1 Sphingomonadales bacterium | reverse complement strand
CGGCGGTTCCGCCGCACGGGGGGGGGGGGGGGTGGGGGGGGGTGGGGCCGGGCGCGCCCCCGGCCGGGCGGCGGGCGCCGCCCACCTCCGCGCCACAAGCGGTGCCCGCATCGTCGAGGCGCGCGGGCAGACGTTGATCCCGGGGCTACACGACCTGCACACCCACCTACGCTCCTCCGGCACCGACGCGCCCGACGATCTCGGCAAGGCGTATGCGGGGTATCTGCTGCGCGGGGTGACGACGGTCGACGATTTCTCGGTGTCGGGAGAGATGCTCGCGCCGATCCGGGCGATGGTCGCATCGGGCGCGGTGGTCGCGCCGCATCTCGCGATGGCGGTGCGCCTCGGCGTGCCGGGCGGGCACGGCACCGAATACGGCTGGGGCAATTTCTTCACGCTACAGGCGGCGACGCCCGCCGCCGCGCACGTCGCGATGGCGACCGCGCTGCCGTACCGGCCCGACCTGATCAAGGTCTTCGCCGACGGCTGGCGCTACGGCCGCGACAGCGATCTCAACAGCATGAACGGGCCGACGCTCGCAGCGATCGTCGCCGACGCGCACGCGGCGCACCTGCCCGTCATCACCCACACGGTGACGCTGGCGGGCGACAGGGTCGCCGCGGCGGCGGGGGTCGACGCGGTCGGCCACGGCGTCGGCGACGCACTGGTCGACGCGGCGCTAATCGCGCTGATGAAGGCGCATCATACCGCCTATATCTCGACGCTGGTGGTGTACGAGCCGCAGCAGACGCGGCGGCTCGGCGCGATCGAGGCGCGCGCGCTGACCCCGACGGAACGCGCGTTCGAGGCGGGACAGTCGCGGGTGCGGTCGGTGCCGATCACCGCCATCGACGCGACGCGCTGGGCGACGCTGCAGGAGAACGTCCGGCGGCTGAAGGCGGCGGGCATCCGGATCGGCGTCGGCACCGATGCCGGGATCGACGGGGTGTATCACGGGCCGGGCACGATCCGCGAAATCGAATGGCTGACCAAGCTCGGCTTCACCCCCGCCGAAGCGCTCGTCGCCGCGACCGCGACGAGTGCCGGGATCATCGGCCAGTCGGGCGACCACGGGCGGATCGCGCCGGGTCAGCGCGCCGATCTGGCCCTGATTAACGGCAGGCCCGACGAGCGGATCGACGATCTGTGGAACGTCGCGCGCGTCTTCGTGTCGGGACGCGACATCGCGCTCGGCCCGTTGCGGGCGCTGATCGACGGGGCCGCGCCGACGCCGATGCCGGTCCACGTCATGCCGGGTCCGATCGATACCGGCGCGCGGGCCGATGGGCGTACCGACCTCGACACGCTGCCGGTCGAGAGCACCGAGCCGGGGGTCGACCATAGCCACCTCGATTTCGTCCGACCCGGCGGCGACGATCCGCGCGGAACCGTCAAGCCGTTGTTCTTGATCGCACATCTCGGCGCGAAGCCACGCCCGTTCGCGCAGCTGATCCTGCCGCTGACGCCCGGCGCGATCGAGCTCGCCGACGCGCGCGGCTTCGCCGGGGTGGCGTTCGACGCGCGCGGCAGCGGGAAGTACGACCTGCTGTTCGACAGCTATGCGCTGCCCGACGACGACTGGTTCCACGCCGGGTTCGCGGCCGGCGCCACCCGCTGCGGCGTCCACCTCCCCTTCGCCGCTTTCGCCAGCCGCGCCGCCGCGGCGACGCTCGACCTCGCCCGGTTGCGCGCGCTGATCGTCCAGCTGCGCGGCGAGCCGGGCGGCAAGGCGTGGCTCGAGATCGACAATATTCGCTTCTACAAAGCGGGCGCGCCGGGCCGCGGGCAGGTTGCCGGAGTCGGGACATGCGGCAGCGCGCGCCCGGCGGCGCGCCCGGTCAGTGCCCCGCCGTCGACCGCGATCACCCCGTTGACGAGAACGGTACGGACCCCGGCGGCGAACTCGGTCGGCTTCTGATACGTCGCCCGCGCCGCATAGGTGCGCGGATCGAACACGACGACATCGGCGAACGCCCCCGCCGTCAGATGCCCGCGCCCGGTCAGCCCGAAGGTGTCGGCGGTCAGCGACGAACTGCGCTCGATCATCTGGCGGAGCGTCAGGACATGCTCGGCCACGACGTATTTCGCGTATTTGCGCGCGAACGAGCCGTAGACACGCGGGTGCCCGGGCGAGGCGTCGGAGTCGGTCATCACCCACGGCTGGCGCATGAAGGCGGCGATATCGGCCTCGCTCTGGTTGAACGACACCACCCCCGGATCGCCGACGCGGATTACCGCGATCGCCGCTGCGACCGGGTCGGTGTGCATCGCGGCGGCGATTTCGGCGAGCGTCCGGTCCTTTTGCGCGCCCTCGACGACGAGCAGCGTCGCCGCGCCGCCGCGCTTGCGCATGTTTTCGGCCATGTCGGCGCGCAGCCGCGGGGTCGCCGTCGGATCGTCGAAGCGCGCGAGCAAGGCCTTGCGCCCGCCGTCCTGCGCCCACAGCGGCACGAGTGCAGCGACCATCGACGTGCCGCTCGCCGACCACGGATACTGGCTCGCGGTGATGTTCAGCCCCGCCGCGCGCGCCGCCGCGATCCGCGCGATCACGGCGGGGGCCTGACCCTGCACATCGACGCCGAGCGCTTTGATGTGCGAGACGTGCGCGGCGATGTGCGCCGCGCGGGCGATCTCGATTTCCTCATCGATCGCCGCGAGCAGCCCGACGGTATAGCTCGATTCGTCGCGGATATGGCTGTCGTAGAATCCGCCGCGCGTGCCCGCTTCGGCAGCGAGCGCGATCACCTCGTCGGTCTTGGAAAAGCTCTGCGGCGCATAGAATAGCCCGGTCGAAAGCCCGATCGCGCCGTGGCACATCGCGGTCGCGACCATCGCCTGCATCCGCGCGAGCTCGGCGGCGGTCGGCGCGCGCTTGGCCTGACCGATCACCGCCTCGCGGATAGTGCCGAAGCCGGTGTAGGTCGCGTAATTGATCCCCACCGGCTTGATCGCCGCGCTGCCGAGCACCGCGCCGACATCGATCGCGCCGCCGCCATCATTGCCGATGAACGCGGTCGTCACCCCCTGCATCAGGAACATCGGAATCAGGCGCTTGGCCGCGTCGCCCGACATCAGGTCGTCGCCCATGTGTGTGTGCGGGTCGATGAAGCCGGGGGCGACGATCATCCCGTGCGCGTCGATCACCCGCTTCGCGGCGAGCGCGACGTGCGCGCCGACCGTGACGATATGGTCGCCGTCGATCGCGACGTCGCCGACGAAGGGCGCAGCGGCGCCGGGGAAGACCGTGCCGCCACGGATGATCAGATCGACCGCCTTGCCCGGGCCGGCCGACGCAGGCGCAACCGCCATCGCGACGCCGAGCAGCAGCCCGATCCGCCCGATCGCGATCACGGCAACGTCCCCTCCGCGAGCGCTTCCTCGCCCGCCGTGTAGCCCGAGCGCAGACCGGGCGCGACCGCGACGTCGGTAGCGAAATAGGCGACCCCGGTGCCGCGCGCCCGGTCGATCCACAACCCCGACCGCAAGCCGTACGCATCGCCAAGATGGCCGAGCCGCGGTCGCCCGTCGCCGAACGGATCGTCGCGACACCCGGCGATGCCCGTCGCCACGAAAGTAACGGCGAGGCCGTAGCGGCACAGTTGTCCCTGCCAGGTATCGCCGTTGCTCGCGCTGCCGACGCCGCCGTTCCACGTCCACAGCGGCGTTTCGAGCAGGGCAACCGACCGCTTCTGCAGAATGCGCACCCCGTCGATCCGGCCGTCGCCGAGCAGCATCCGTCCGACCCGGGCGAGGTCGCGCGCCGACACGTACAGCCCGCTCTGCGGCGCGAAGGTCGCGCCGTTGGCCCCCGCGCGCCATGTGGCGAGGTCGCAGCTGCCGTCGTGCGCCGGAATCACCGGACACGCCGGACGCCGCCCGTGATTGTCGTCGCGCGTCACGACGCCCGCACGGTATTGCACCACCGCCCGCCGCACCGCGCCGTCCGAACACAGCGCGAAATTATAACAGCCGTCGATGTGGAGCGGCGCGAGCACGAGGCGCTGCATCAGCCGGTCGAACCGCTCCCCCGTCGCGCGCTCCATCACCGCCGCGATCACCGGAAAGTTGAAGTTGGTATAATTGAAATAGCTGCCGGGCGTATGCGCCGCGTCCCACGCCTTCGGGTCGGCGAGAATGCGACGCATGTCGGCGTCGAGCGGCAGGACATAATCGATCGTGTCGGTCAGGCTCGAGCGGTGCGACAGCAGCATCCGCAAACTGATCGCCGCGTCGGGAAACGCCGGGTTGCGCAACGGGTAGCCAAGCCGGTCCGAAACATCGGCATCGAGATCGAGCCGATGCTGCTCGACGAGGCGCATGACGGCGATCGCGGTAACGAGCTTCGAGATCGAAGCGATCCGGACCGGGTCGTCGGGACTCAATTTACGCGCGGCAGCGACATCGGCGAAGCCCGACACGCGCACCGACCTTTCGCCACCGCGATCGAACGCGACCCGCGCTGTCGCGACCGGCTGACCGACGGTGGCGGCGAGAAGGATGAGCGCGGCGATCATGCTGTTGGGATAGGTGATCGCCACGGCGGATGGAACCGCGAAAGCGGTGCCGACGGACGGCGCGTGCCCAGCAGTCGCGCCGAGCTGTCAGGTCGCACGTCAT
>JBBSFF010000210.1:0-4637 GCA_038238995.1 Sphingomonadales bacterium | reverse complement strand
CACCGACGACATTGTCGCCCCCGCCGCATCCGGGCGCTGGGACACAGCGTACGAGTGGCGCGTCGTGTTGCTGCTGTCGCTGTCGTTCGGGCTCGTCGGACTCGACCGCTGGATTCTCGGCCCACTGTTCCCGGCGATCATGGCCGACCTCCACCTCGACTACGGCCAGCTCGGCACGCTCGTCGGCGGGCTCGGCCTCGCGTGGGGGGTGTTCGCGATCCTGATCGGCAACCTGTCCGACCGGGTCGGCCGCCGCGCCGTGCTGCTGCCCGCGTTGCTCGTCTTCTCGGCGCTGTCGGGCGCGGCGGGACTCGCGACCGGCTTCGTTATGCTCCTCGCCGCGCGGACCGCGATGGGCGCGGCGGAGGGGGCGTTCCTCCCAGCGAGCGTCGCCGCAACGGCCGAGGCGTCGCCGCCGCGTCGCCGAGGGTTGAACCAGGGCTTCCAGCTTGGCGCGTTCGCGCTGTTCGGCTTCGGCATCGCGCCGATCGTCGCGACGCAATTGCTCCAGGTCGTGCCGTCGTGGCGCGAGGTGTTCATGATCGTCGCCGTGCCGGGGTTCATTCTCGCGGTGCTGCTCCACCGGACGCTGCGCGACGTGCCGCAGGCTGTGTCGACGGCACCCCGCGCGCCGTGGTCGGACGTGCTGCGCGCGCGCAACGTCATCCTCGGTGCGCTGTGCCTGCTCGGCACGATGAGCTGCATCTTCGTCCTGGGTGCGATGGTGCCGAGCTATCTGGTCGATTTTCTCCATCTGACGCCGGTGACGATGGGGCTGGTGATGTCGGGGATGGGCTGGGGCGGTTTCCTCGGCGAGTTCATGGTCGCCGGGATTTCCGACCGGATCGGACGGCGACCGGCGACCGCGCTCGCCTTCGTCGGGGCGGCGGTCGGCACGTGGTTCTTCGCGCATACCGGCGCGGAGCCGTGGACGCTGTTCCTCTGGCTGTCGGTGACGGCGTTCTTCGCGCTCGGCCTCACCGCCGTCCTCGCCGGGCCGATCGCGTCGGAGGCTGTGTCACCCGCGCTGATGTCGTCGTCCATCGGCGTCGTCGCCGGAGCGGGCGAGATTTTCGGTGGCGGGATCGCTCCGGTGATCGCGGGGCTCGTCGCCAAGACCTACGGCATCGACCGCATCTTCATCGTGCCGCTCGCCGGGCTCGCGATCGGCTTCGTCCTGTCGCTCGTGCTCAAGGAAACGGCGCCGCGGCGCGCGCGCTAGAGCGGCAGTCCGACGTAATTCTCGGCAAGGCTCGCCTGCGCTGCGTGCGAGGTCGCAATATAATCGAGTTCGGCGCGCTGCATACGCCGCTCGAACGCCCCGGCGTCGGGGAAGCGGTGCATCAGGCTGGTCAGATACCAGCTGAAGCGCTCGGTCTTCCAGACGCGGCTGAGCGCCCGCGCCGAATAGCCGTCGACCCCGGCGGTGTCACCGCGGGTGAACCAGCCGATCAATGCCTCGGCGAGATAGGTGACATCCGACGCGGCGAGGTTGAGCCCCTTCGCGCCGGTCGGCGGGACGATATGCGCGGCGTCGCCGGCGAGGAACAGTCGTCCGCGGCGCATCGGCTCCGAGACGAACGAGCGCAGCGGCGCGATCGACTTTTCGATCGACGGCCCCCGGATGACGCCGCGCGCGATGTCGGGGCCGAGGCGGAGTTCGAGCTCGTCCCAGAAGCGGTCGTCGGACCAGTCCTCGACGCGTTCGTCGTTGCCGACCTGGACGTAGTAACGGCTTCGCGTCGGCGACCGCATCGAGGCGAGCGCGAAGCCGCGGTCGTGGCTGGCATAGACGACCTCGTGATGGCACGGGGCGACGTCGGCGAGCACCCCGAGCCAGCCGAACGGGTAGGCGCGTTCGAAGCTCGCCCCGCCCACCGCCGCGCGCGAAGGCCCGTGGAAGCCGTCGCATCCGGCGATCACATCGCAGTCGATGGTCATCGCGACACCGTCGGCGGCGAAGCTGAGCGACGGATGGCCGGTATCGACGTCGTGCAATGCGACGTCGCCCGCGTTCCAAACGATGTCGAGCCCGGCGGCAGGGGCGGCGGCGATCAGGTCGCGCGTGATCTCGGTCTGGCCGTAGGCGGTGACACGCTTGCCGGTCGAGCCGACGATGTCGACCGGGATGACATCGCCGTCGCTGACCAGCGTCAGCCCGTCGTGCGCCAGCCCCTCCGCCTTGAGCCGCGTGTCGAGGCCGAGGCGCGCGAGCAGGTCGGTCAGCGTCGTTTCGAGGATGCCCGCGCGGATCCGCGCCTCGACGCGCGCCTGCGACGTCCGCTCGACGATGATGCACGCGATCCCCGCCTGCCGCATCGCGTGGCCCAGCAGCAACCCGGCCGGCCCCGCCCCGACGATCGCGACCTGCGTTTTCACGGGCGCGGGTCGCCAGCACGCTCGTTGCACGCTCGCGGCGGAGCATCGAAATTGACGGGAATGACCTCGTGGCGCATAATGCGACCGTTGCTCCGCGACGAACGCGAAGACCAATCGCAAGGGCAATCCCGCTATAATTAAATGCTAAAGCTTGTCTCGATCGCCTAGGGTCACATCGTTTCGATCAGCTCGAGCGCCGCGGCGAAGTCATGCGCGAGCGGACCGAGGAGCTCGGGGGCGGTCTGCTCCGGCCCGTCGGCTTCGGTATGCGTGAAGATGTTGCTGCCCGACGGGCCGAAACCGACGTACCCGCGTTCGAGAAAGGGCGCGAGATCGCCGGTTTTGCGCGGCGTCGGTTGAATGTCGGGGATGTTCGCGAAGGACCGCTGGATGATCGGCAGGAAGCGTTCGGACGCGAGGAAATTGCCCGTACCGCCGTGGACGCTCGACCGCTTCAGCCCGCCGTCGCCGCGCTCGAAGCGCCAGACCCCCGAACCCGACCCGAAGTGCAGCCAGCATTTGACCTGCTCCTTGGGCGGCAAGGTCGTCCGTTCGAACAACGTCACCCCCCGCCCCTTGATCTCGTGCCCATAGGTCGAACAGAAGAGGTAGCGGGCGTTGGGTTTGCGACGACCGAGCCAGTCGACCATGCCGAGGAACAGCGCGACGCCGGCCGCGCGCTCGCCGCCGCAACGGAACATGCCGCTGTGCGGGGTGGTCACGACGATCAGGTCGCGACCGCTGCCGATGCGCCCGACGACATTGCGACCGATCCGATCGGGCACATCGTCGCCATACAGCAGCACCGCGGCGGGCGCGCCTTGTTTGGCGGCGGCGACCAGCATCGCCTCGTCGCGGCCACCGACCCCGACGAAGGGAATCGAGCACCACGGTGTCTGGCTTTGGACGATGTCGACCGCGTTCCGCCCGACGAGCGCGCCCGAAAGGCTGCGGACGACGACGATCGCCGCGACGGCGCCGGCCTTCCCCGCCGCGCCGACCGCGCGTCGCGTCGCCGGCTCGATCCCGCCCTTGTCGGGAGTGCCGTTTTCGCTGAACGTCAGCCAGACCTTGCCCTTCAGGGTGTCGTAGCTTGCCCCGGCAGGCAGCAGCGCAAGCGGGGCGGTGACCGGAACCGGACCGGTCGCTGTCGGAAACCATTCCGGATACGCGCGGACGGTTTCGCTGCCGACGGTGACCGAACACGCCTTCAAATCGAAGAAGCGAAAGCGCTCCGTGTCGAATTTGGTCGCGAAGCCCGCCGCGCGCATCCGGTCGAAAATCCATTGCGAGGTGCGGTCGTCGACGACCGACCCGCTACGGTGTTCGCCGAAACCGCAATAGTCGAGGACGTGTCGATACAGTTCGACGCCGTCGAGCGGATCGGTCGCCGCGCCGCGCGCGGCGGGCGGTGCCGACGCGGCGGAAGACGCCGACGTCAGCGCGAGCGCGGTCGCCCCGCCGAGACCGAAGTCACGTCGTGACAGCATGATATCCTCGACCGCAAACCCCATCATCCACCCCGTCTTGTTTCAGCCTACCGATCGGTTAGTGTGATGCTACACGCTGGCGAAAAGCTGTAAAGACCGGATCCGGCAGCGACGACCTTGGGGCGGGAGCAGACGATGGGCAGGCCGTTCGTCAATATCGCGCCGGAACACCCGGGCGAACCCGGTGTCGCCAACGCGACGCTGCGTCATGCGTAGACGCGATTTCATCGCGGCATCAGGTGCCGTCGCGGTCAACCTTGCCGCGACGCCATCGCGCGCTGGAGTGACCGACTGGCGGTGCGGCCCGGTACGGCACATTCTGCCCGCCGCGTCGCATGATCGGTTGCAAATCAAGGCATCGCTGCTTCGGGTCCCGGCGCACGCGCCGACGATTTCGGTCGGTGGTCCGGATACGCGCGCGCGCCAGATCGCTGGAAAACCGACATCCGCCGATGGCCGATACTGGCGGTTCGACATCCCCGACCTGTCGCCCGACCACCCGTACACGCTGCAAATCACCAGTCCGGGCGCGGGACGAACCGACCCCTGGGTAATCCGCACACTTCCGGCGCCCGGGTCGAGCCCGCACAGCTTTCGGTTGCTGACCTATACCTGCGCGGGCGGCGATGAAGACGCCAGCGCGGGCGGGCGCCGGGCGTTCACGCCGATGCACGTCCGACGGGCGCTGCTGGCGCGGGCGATGACCTTCCGCCCCGACGCGGTCATCGCCAACGGCGACCATGTCTATTGGGATCAGGAAACCGCCTT
>JBBSFF010000209.1:0-4650 GCA_038238995.1 Sphingomonadales bacterium | reverse complement strand
GTACCCGTATGCGGCATCGAGTGCTGTCAGCTTCCCGCCGATATTGTTGAACACGATCGGGTTCGCGCCGGAAAAGCCATCGTTATAGTTGCGGTCTGTATCGTTATAGCCATAGGCGACCAGCTGATAATTGCCGACGCCGAGCGCGAACGGCGATACCGCCTTGAACACATAGGCGTCACCGCCCGGGTTGGCGGTCCCGTTGAACGCGACCGTCGGGGCGACCGACAGGCCGGTGTTGCGGTCGAGGATCGTCACGAAGATGTCGGTCGTGATGCCGTCCTTGCCGCTGTCGAACGCGCCGAAGCTCAAAATCCCGATGGGGCTGTTGACGTCGAAGTTGAGGCCTAGCGTCCCGCCGAAACTCTGATTGCCCGGCGTCGTGTTAGCGGTCGAATAGACCGCGACGGCGGCACCGGCTGGCACGGCGACGGCGGCGAGCGCGACGGCGGCAAGGGTGAGCATCGATTTCATGGCGAGCCTCGTTAAACAGATGATGCTGATCGCGAAGCAACATTCGTGCCAACGCCGTCGACGATGCGATTCCAGCGGGTTATGCTCGTGACCTGAAAATAAGTGTAAGAAATTTCGACACTTTTGACCCGAGCTTGCGTCGCCGTAGCCGTCACGCCGTCACGCCGCCGCGCGATAGCGCTCACGCAAGCGTTCGAGCGGGACCATGCCGTCCTCGACGAGCCAGAAGGTCCAGCCGTTGCAGCTCGGGGCGTTTTGCGCCGCCGCGCCGCACTGGTGGATCGACCCGGCGGTCGCGCCCATCTCGAGGCTGCCGTCGGCGCGGACGCGCGCGCGGTGGCGGCGGCGGGCGTCGGTCAGCATCGCGCCGGGGCGGATCATGCCGGTCTCGACGAGCGCCCCGAACGCCACCCGCGGGGCGGCGCGCCGTGATTGGGTCACCGCCATATCGCCGCCCGACAACGGCAGCAGCTCGGCGATCCGGCGTTCGGCGACCGCGACATATTTCGCCTCACGCTCGATCCCGATCCAGCGCCGCCCGAGCAGTTTCGCCACCGCCCCGGTCGTGCCGGTGCCGAAGAACGGGTCGAGGACGATGTCGCCGGGCTCGGTGCACGCGAGCAGGACGCGGTACAGCAGCGCCTCGGGCTTTTGCGTCGGGTGCGCCTTGATCCCGTCGACCTTGATGCGTTCGGTGCCGGTGCAGATCGGCAGCAGCCAGTCGGAGCGCATCTGCAGCTCCTCGTTCAACGCCTTCATCGCCTGATAATTGAACTTGTACCGCGCGGTCTCCGATTTTGCGCACCAGATCAGCGTTTCGTGCGCATTGGTGAAGCGCGTGCCCTTGAAGTTCGGCATCGGGTTCGCCTTGCGCCAGACGATGTCGTTCAACACCCAGAAGCCCATGTCCTGAAGCGCGGTGCCGACGCGGAAGATGTTGTGATAGCTGCCGATCGTCCAGATCGTGCCGTCGTCCTTGAGCACCCGGTGCGCCGCCGCGAGCCACGCCTTGGTGAACGCGTCGTAGCTGGCGAAGCTGTCGAACTTGTCCCACGCGTCGGTGACCGCGTCGACTTCGCCGCCCTCGGGCCGGTGCAGCGCCTGCGCGAGCTGGAGGTTGTACGGCGGGTCGGCGAAGATCAGGTCGACCGACTTCGGCGGCAATGCCGCCATCGCCGCGATACAGTCGCCGGTGACGATACGGTCGAGTTCCATGCGCGCCCCCCGGTCCTTGCCCGGATTCGCTGTGAGTCCGTCGCGACTCGCCGTCAAGCAGTGTCAAATCAGCACGTTGCTGCGATGTTCTGACAGCCGGAGCGAACAGCTACGGGTTGGGTCCGCCGCTCCGCCGGACCACCACGCGTGGCGTGTTGCCGAAAAGACTCACGCCACCGCCGATTGCATCGCGGCCGCCACGGGCGCGAAACTGTAGCGGTGGTGCATCGTCGCGCCGTGCCGCGCGAGCCCGTCGAAATGTTCGCGGGTCGAATAGCCCATGTTGGTCGCCCAGCCGTAGCCGGGGTGCGCGGCGGCGAGGTCGGTCATCACCCGGTCGCGCGTCACCTTGGCGACGATCGACGCGGCGGCGATCGACAGGCACAGCGCGTCGCCGCCGACCACCGTCGTCGTCGCGTGGCTCCATTTCGGCGCGCGGTTGCCGTCGACGAGGACGTGGCGCGGCGCGTGGGCGAGGGCGGCAACCGCGCGCTCCATCGCCAGCATCGTCGCCCAGAAGATGTTGAGGTGGTCGACCTCCTCGACCAAGGCGACCCCCACCCCGATCTCGGCGCAATCGCGCAGCATTATCAGCAGCGCCTCGCGGCGGGCGGGGGTCAACAGCTTCGAATCGTTCAAGCCCTCGGGGTAACAGTCGGGGTCGAGCACGACGGCAGCGGCGACCACCGGCCCCGCGAGCGGCCCGCGCCCGGCTTCGTCGACCCCGGCGCAGCGTGGCCCGTGATGCGTTTCGCGGGTGAGGCAGGGGGTTGGGTGGGTCATCGACGCGCTTCTAGCACGCCACACTCGTCCGTCATCCCCGCGCAGGCGGTGACCCATAATCCCAATCGGTTGTGGTTATGGGTCCCCGCCTGCGCGGGGATCACATTGCAGCATCCACCCATGACCCAACGGCCCATGCCCCGCGCCAAACCCCGGCGCATGCGCGATCGCGCCGATGACATACGCGCGCGCTGCCGCGACCGCGTCCGCAAGCGGCTCGCCGCGCCCCAGCCCGACCGCGATCGCCGACGCGAGCGTGCAGCCGGTGCCGTGGGTGTGGCGCGTGTCGATGCGCGCACTCGAGAACCGGGACTGGCGGTTGCCGGTGATCAGCCAGTCGGCGACCTCGTCGCCCGCCAGATGCCCGCCCTTCGCCAGCACCGCGCGCGCGCCCATGCCCAACAGCTCCTGCGCCGCGAGCACCGCGTCGCCCTCGTCCTCGACCTCGGCCCCGGTCAGCGCGGCGAGTTCGGGAGTGTTCGGCGTGACGATCGTCGCGATCGGCAGCAGGTGCCGGACCAGCGCCGCGACCGCGTCGTCGGCCAGCAGCCGCGCCCCCCCCTTCGCCACCATGACCGGATCGAGGACGATCGGCACGCGCAACCCCCGCAGCACGTCGGCCAACGCCGCGATCAGCTCGGCGTCGCCCAGCATCCCGATCTTGACCGCGTCGACCCCGACATCGTCGATCACGCTCCGCATCTGCGCCGCGACAACCGCCGCCGGAATGGCATGCACCGCGCTCACCCCGCGCGTATTCTGCACCGTCACCGCCGTCACCGCGCTCGCCGCATAGCCGCCGAGCATCGTCACCGTCTTGATGTCCGCCTGGACGCCCGCGCCGCCGGAGGAGTCCGACCCGGCGACGATGAGGATGCGCGGGGTCATCCCGCCGCCGCCACCGCCGCGCAGATGTCGTCCACCACCTCGGTGATCACGCCGATGTCCTCGCCTTCGGCCATGACGCGGATCAGCGGTTCGGTGCCCGACTTGCGGATCAGCAGCCGGCCCATGCCGTTCAGCCGCGCCTCGCCCGCCGCGATGGCGTGCTTCACCGCGGCGTGGTCGAGCGGCGCGCCGCCGGCGAAGCGCACGTTCTTGAGCAGCTGCGGCAGCGGGTCGAACAGATGGAGCAGCTCGCTCGCCGGCTTGCCCGTCTGGATCAGCACGCTGAGGATCTGCAGCGCCGCGACCAGTCCGTCGCCGGTCGTCGCATGGTCCGACAGGATCAGGTGCCCCGACTGCTCGCCGCCGATGTTGTACCCCTTGGCGCGCATCGCCTCGAGGACGTACCGGTCGCCGACGGCAGTTCGTTCGAGGGTCAGCCCCTCGCACTCGAGAAAGCGTTCGAGGCCGAGGTTCGACATCACCGTCGCGACGATGCCGCCGCCGCGCAATTTGCCGCGCCGCGCCCAGTCGCACGCGATCAGCGCCATCAGCTGGTCGCCGTCGACCAGCGTGCCGTGTTCGTCGGCGACGATCAGCCGGTCGGCGTCGCCGTCGAGAGCGATGCCGATCGCCGCGCCGCTCGCGACGACGCGCTCCTGCATCGCCTGCGGGTGGGTCGAGCCGACGCCCGCGTTGACGTTGAAGCCGTCGGGGTCGACCCCGATCGCGATCACGTCAGCGCCGAGTTCCCACAAGGCCATCGGCGCGACCTTGTACGCCGCGCCGTGCGCGCAATCGACGACGACCTTCAACCCGTCGAGGCGCAGCGCGAACGGAAAAGTCGATTTCGCCGAGTGGATGTAGCGGCCCTGCGCGTCGTCGATGCGGCGGGCGCGGCCGATGCCGGCCGGGGGCGCGAGGGGCGGCGTGGCGTCGATCAGCGCTTCGATCTCGAGCTCGTCGGCGTCGGACAATTTATACCCGTCGGGGCCGAACAGCTTGATGCCGTTGTCGTGGAACGGGTTGTGGCTCGCCGAGACCATCACGCCGAGGTCGGCGCGCATCGACCGGGTCAGCATCGCCACCGCGGGCGTCGGCATCGGCCCGACCTGGACGACGTCCATGCCGACCGAGGTGAACCCCGCGGTCAGCGCGCTTTCGATCATATAGCCCGACAGCCGCGTGTCCTTGCCGATCAGGACGCGGTGCTTGTGCGGCCCACGCAGGAACTTTGTCCCCGCCGCCTGGCCGACGCGCATCGCGATCTCGGGGGTCATTGGCGCGGCGTTG
>JBBSFF010000208.1:0-4656 GCA_038238995.1 Sphingomonadales bacterium | reverse complement strand
GTCCGCGCAGCCGGGTCGCGGTGTCGCGCCACGTCTCGCGCGACGAGGCGAGGCCGGGAATGAGCACGATATCGGGGCCGTGACCGACGACCTCGACGCTGATCCGGTCGCGGACGACGACCTGCCCGTCGGCGAACAGCGCGGTCGTGGGTGGTTCGGCGGCAGCGGCGGGCACCGCGCCGAGCAACACGACTGTCGCGGCCATCGACGCAATCATTCTAAGCATGATCATGCTCCCTTACTCCGCCGCCTTGATCCGCTCGTCGACCCGGCCCGATCGTTCGAGTTTCCCCCAGCCGACGCTTGGGCCGCGCAGTGCCGCGGTCAGCGCGCGGATGGCGACATAATACATGATCTGGCGGTAGCCGCAACGCTGCGGCAACATCAGCCACAGCAGCCGCCAGCGCTCGTTTGCTTCGAGCCCGAAGGCGACGACGCCCGCGAGCAGGTCGATCGCGCCGAACGCCAGCCAGAACAGCCCCATGCGGACGACGTCGGTCTGCGTCGCCGCCCAGCCGTGCGCCTCGACTGACAGGTACGTCGCCAGCATGCTCGCGAGCAGCGCGAGGTCGATCACCGGCGAGATCGCGGCGAAAATCACCTGGAACACGATCGCTTGCGGCAGGCCGATCCGCGCGAGGCCGCGCGGCTCGCCGGTAACGAAGATGCCGCGGTGCTTCCACAGGCATTGCAGCGTGCCGAACGCCCAGCGGTAGCGCTGGCGAGCGAGCGCGGCGAAGGTCTCGGGGGCCTCGGTCCACGCGACCGCATCCTGGTCGTACATCACCCGCCAGCCCGCGCGCTGGATTGCGATCGTCAGGTCCTGGTCCTCGGCGAGCGTGTCGGCCGGGTAACCGCCGACCGCGCGGATCGTCGCCGCGCGCCATGCCCCGACCGCGCCCGGCACGACAGTCATCGCATCGAGCCGCGCCAGCGCCCGGCGTTCGAGGTTCTGCGCGGTGACGTATTCGAGCGCCTGCCAGCGGGTGACGAGGTTGACGCGGTTGCCGACCTTGGCGTTGCCCGCGACCGCGCCGAGCCCCGGGTCGACGAACCAGCGCGCGAGCCGCGCGATCGTATCGGGTTCGAACTGCGTGTCGGCGTCGAGCGCGACGACGATCTCGCCGGTGGCGACGGCGAGGCCGTGGTTGAGCGCGCGCGCCTTGCCGCCGTTATCGAGGGTCAGCAACCGGACGCGCGGGTCGTTCGCGAACGCGGCCGCGACGATCGCGCCGGTCGCATCCTTCGACCCGTCGTCGAGGACGATGACCTCGAGCCGGACGTCGCGGCTCGCGAGGACGCGGCGGACCGACGCCTCGATCACCCGCGCCTCGTTGAACGCCGGGATCAGGACCGAAACGAAGCGGTCGGGATCGATCGGCGGGCGGACCACCCCCGCCTCGTGCCGCGCCTGCCGCAGCGCCAGCGCCGACAGCGTCAGCGCGCGCCCGATGCCGAGCGTGATCGCGATGCCGAACAGCCACTTCAGGGCGACGATGCTGAAGCCGAGCAGGTCGAACAGCGCGAGGTCGGTCTGCGACGCCGCGAGGTCCGCCTTGTTAAGCGTCGGCATGACCTGCGTCGGCGACAGCCCGATCAGTTCGGAGACCGGCACGAAGCGATAGCCGCGTGCGCGGAGGAGATCGATCAGGATCGGCAGCGCCTGCACCGTCTGCGACCGGTCACCGCCGGCGTCGTGGAGCAGGACGACGTTGCCGCTGCGGTCGCCGGTCGACCCCTCGACCCCGTCGAGCGTCGACTGGACGATCGCGTTGACCCCGGGCCGCCGCCAGTCGGCGGGATCGACGTGGAGCCCGACGGTCAGGTAGCCGAGCTTTTGCGCGACCAGGGCGGGGTCGATTTCGTCCGCCGTGGTCGGCTCGGCATCGCCGAAGTACGGCGCGCGGAACAGCCGGAGCGATCGCCCGGTGAACGCCTGGAACAGCCGCTGCATCGCGTTGATCTCGAGCCGCGTCGTGCGATCGCTCGCCCGGCCGAGGTTGGGGTGGGTGTAGGTGTGGTTGCCGACCTCATGCCCCTCGGCGACCTCGCGCCGCAGCAGCGCGCGTTCGGACAGCGCGTTCTCGCCGATGACGAAGAAGGTCGCGGGGACATGCTTCGCCTTGAGGATGTCGAGGATCTTCGGCGTCCAGTTCGCATCGGGGCCATCGTCGAAGGTCAGCGCGACGAGGCCGGGGCGGAACCCGGCGCGCTCGATCGCGTACGGCGTCGGCAGGCGGATGAAGCGGGTGTCGACGATCAGTCCGCGGCGATCGACGGTCACCGCGCGCTGCCCCGCGACCGGGGTCGCACCGACGTGGAGCATCTCGCCGCTGCCCTCGATGTCGACGTTGATTCCGGCGGGCATCTCCTCGATCGCGGCGGGCGCGACCGGGCCGGGATGCCCGCGCCCGAAGATGCGCCAAACCGCCGGATCCTCGGTGCCGAGCCGCCACAGACCGAACGCGTTGACCCCCATCGCGCGCACCGCCATCAGCTGATTGTGGACGCTCGCGGCGTCGAGCATCCAGACGGTATGGACGTCGCCGCCGCCGTCGTACTGGAACGTGACGTTGCCGCTGATCACATCGAAGTGCGGGATGACGCTCGATTCGTGCGCGGTCAGCAGCGCCTGCTCGACCGCGATCGCCTCGGCGGTGCCGGGCTTGGTCCAGTCGTAGCCGTAACTGCCGAGCGCGACCGCGACCTTGCCCGGCGGCAGCCCGCGCAGGTCGTGGCGCATCGTCGCGACGAACCACGCCTGCGACGCGATCGGCCCGGCTTCGCCGCCGGGCTCGTGCTCGTCGTACGCCATCAGGAACATGCGGTCGACGATCGCGGCGTACGCCTTCAGGTTCCATTCGGGATTGCCGACCGGGACCGCCATCGCCAGCCGCCAGCCGTGACGCGCGCAGCGGACGCGTGCCTCCCTGATGAACGCGACGTAATCGCGCTGCGCCGACGCGGGCAGGTCTTCGAAGTCGAAGAAGATGCCGTCGACATGGTCAGCGACGAAGCCGCGTTCGAGATCGTCGAGCAGCGCCGCGCGCGCCGCCGGTGACGCGAGCAGCCGCGCCATGCCCGGGCCGTCCCAGTCGCCCTGCAGCGCGTTCTGGACCATCGGCAGGATTTTCGGCCGGGTCGGCGCGGCGGCGATGATCGTTCGCGCGCGCAGATCGGGAAAGCGGGTGATGCGGTGGTCGGGGCCGGTGACCGACACCCACGCCGGCACGAGCCAGTCGAGGTCGCCGATATGCCGGACGAGCGATGCGGCGCTGGCATCGTCCCACGGCGCATGGAACCCGACCGCGAGGGGCGCGGCGGTGTTTGGCCCGGCCTTTGCCAGCCACGACGCGCGGCGGAGCACGCGGCCCGCGTCGCGGCGCGTATCGTGCGCGAGCTGGCCGAGGTCGCGGACCGGCGGCCGCTCGACGGTAAAGGGCAACGGCGTACCCGCGGTCGCCGAGACGATCGAGGCGACGAACAAGCCGATCGCCGCGACCACCAGCAGGACGAACGCGGTGATCGCGACCCCGAAGCGCCGCCCGCGGCGCCCGGTCGGATCGTGAAAGATCGCGCGTTCAGCCATGAAATTTCGGGGTCATCGTCCGCCAGCGGCTTCGGTTGCGACGGCCTTAGCGCAACCGTCACGCACACGCGATAGGGTCGCGAATACCCGGGCGATGGACCCGGAATGTCGCGCCCGCCGTTCCCCAACCGCCACCTTCGGCGTCATTTCGAGGAGACCCCCAATGAGCTTGTTCGGACGGATCATGGACAAGATTTTCCACCATCCTGCCGCCGCCGCGACGACTGCCGCGCCGGTCGCGCCGACCGCAGCGGGTACAGCGCCTGCTGCGGCCACACCCGCCGCGCCGGTCGATGTCGAGGCGGTGCTGACCGCGATGGCGGCGCACGGCAACGGCGGCAACTGGCAGACGTCGATCGTCGACCTGCTCAAGCTGCTCGACCTCGATTCGAGCCTCGCCGCGCGCAAGGACCTCGCGACCGAACTCAACGTCCACGTCGGGGCGGACGGGAGCGCGGAGGAGAATATCGCGCTGCACAAGGCGGTGATGCAGAAGCTCGCCGAAAACGGCGGCAAGGTGCCCGCGAGCATGAAGGACTGACGCGAAAAGGGCCGGGTCATCGCTGACCCGGCCCTCGATCGTGACAGTACGACCGTTTAGCGGCGGCTGCTCACCAGCCAACCGATCAGGACACCGACGGCGATGCCACCGACGAGGGTCGCGACCGGCTGATCCTGCACACTGGCGCGGACCGCCTGCTCGCCCTTCTCGGCGTACTGGCGACCGGTCTCGCGCGCTTTCTGGACGTAGTCGGGGGCGTTGTCGGCCCAATCGTTGACCGCGTCCTTGGCCTTGCCGTACGCGTCCTGAACCTTCGCCTTAGCGTCGCCGAAAGCTTCCTGCGCCTTGCCCTTGGTTTCTTCGAACGCACCCTCGGCGTGCATCTTGGTGTCGCCGAAGGCGCTGCCGACGGCGCTCTTCGCCTTGCCGCCGAACTCGTTGAGCGTACCCTCAACGGTATCCTTGTTGATTGCCATCATAAAATCCTTTCGCGCATGGAACGGTGCAGCCGATATAGAACGGCGTTGCGGAAGCACAACGAGCGCCCGTGGATTTGGTTCAGCCG
>JBBSFF010000207.1:0-4659 GCA_038238995.1 Sphingomonadales bacterium | reverse complement strand
GACGGCGAGCGCGGCGAGCGTCGGCCCGCACACACGCGCGTCGGCACCAATGTCCGCACCGCGCGACGTCCTCACCACACGCGCGAGCACGACCAGCGGCACAACCGCGAGGGCGAGGCGCCAGAACGCCGACGCGACCGGCGCGACGTCGGCGAGGCGGACGAGCCACGGCCCGAACGCGAGGCACGCGCTGCCGGTCAGCATTGCGGGAAAGGCCAGGCGGGCAGGGGTCATCGGGACCGGGTATCGGGTACGAGCGAGGGCGGCAAGTTGCTCGCTCCCTCCTTCCTTCAGGGGAGGAGCGGTGGCGGTCACATCGCGCTGATACCGCCGTCGATGTACAGCTCGGTCCCGGTCACGAATTTCGCCTCGTCGGACACGAGGTAGACCGCGCCCCACGCGACGTCGTCGGGCTCGCCGACGCGACCGAGCGGAATCTGCCGCCCGAGCTTGGCCAGCCCCTCGGCGCGCTCGATGCCGCCGACGAGGTTGTCGAGGATCGGTGTGTCAATGAACACCGGGTGGATCGAGTTGCAGGTGATATTGTAGCGCTGCTTCGCGCAATGGAGCGCGACCGATTTCGACAAATGCCGGACCCCCGCCTTCGCCGAATTATACGCCGCCATGTTGGCGCTCGCGATGACTCCCGCGATCGACGAGATGTTGAGGATCGACCCGTGCTTGCCGTCGCTGGCGCACGATGCCGACATCAGCGGCAGCGCCAGCTTGCAGCCGAAGAAGACGCTGTCGAGGTCGACCGCGTGAACCCGCCGCCAGTCGTCGAAGCTCGTGCTTTCGACCGTCCCGCCGGTCCCGATCCCGGCGTTGTTGACCAGGATGTGCAAGCCCCCGAAGGTCGCTTCGGCAAACGCGAGCGCGGCGGTCCAGTCGTCGGGCGACGTCACATCGTGCCGGACTGCCGCCGCCGCGTCGCCGAGCGCCGCCGCCTTGCCCGCCGCACCGTCGCCGTCGAGGTCGGTGAGAACGACGCGCGCCCCCTCGGCAACGAACTTCGCCGCCATCGCCGCGCCGAGCCCCGATGCCGCCCCGGTGACGAGCGCCACCTTTCCAGCCAGCCGACCGATCGCCATCCGCGTCTCTCCTTTTGGTGCCGTAACCCTTACCGCGAGACGGCGTCGACTGAAACGCTAACCTTGCGACCCCCGCGCGGGCCCCGAAACATAGTCGTTCGATAATAGTCAATAACGATCGCTCGTAGATACCGATCGACCGGTAAGTTACGGTCCCGATGCCGCGCAGCAACACCCCGCAGCAATCTTAACAATTCGACTTGCGCTCGCGAGGGATTTCCGTAGCTTCGAATGAACAACGAGGCTCAACGCCTCATGGGGGGGTGATATGAAGCAATTCCTGCTCGCATCGTGCGCACTTGTTTTGGCGACGCCGGTGTTGGCGCAGAGTACGCCGGCGACGGTCGCCGCCGCTCCCGAGGTCGACGCCAACGACATCATCATCACCGCGACGCGCCGCAGCCAGGTCCTGTCCGATGTGCCGATCGCGGTCAGCGCGGTTTCGGCCGAGCAGCTGCAGAATTCGGGCGGCAGCGATATCCGCCAGTTGAACCAGCTCGCGCCGTCGCTGCTCGTCTCGTCGGCGACCAACGAATCTTCAGGCGTCGCGCGCATCCGCGGCATCGGCACCGTCGGCGAGAACCCGGGGCTCGAATCGTCGGTGGCGGTGTTCATCGACGGCGTCTACCGCAGCCGCACCGGCGTCGGCCTGACCGAACTCGGCGAGATCGACCGGATCGAGGTGCTCCGCGGGCCGCAGGGAACGCTGTTCGGGCGCAACGCGTCGGCGGGGCTGATCAACATCATCACCAAAGGACCGTCGTTCGACCTCGGCGGCAATGCCGAGGCGAGCTACGGCAACTTCAACTATTATCGTCTCGCTGGAAGCGTCACCGGGCCGGTCGTCGGCGACAAGGTCGCGGCGCGGCTCGACGGCGTCTATGTCAAACGCGACGGGCTGCTGCTGACCGACTCGATTTCGGGGCGCAAGACCGGCAACCGCGACCGCTACCTGATCCGCGGCCAGCTGCTGATCAAGCCGACCGACGACATCAGCCTGCGGATCATCGGCGATTACGGTCACAAGAACGAGGAATGCTGCGGCGCGTCGTATCTGACACCGACGCGCAACCTGTCACGCAACGCCGCCGGCGATGTCGTCCAGACCCCGAACAGCCTGGTGCCGATCATCACTGCGCTCGGCGGGGTGATCAACGTGTCGAATGGTAACGCGCCGTTCAGCCGCTTCAATTCGATCACTCCGGGGTACGACTATCACCAGCGGAGCACCGACTATGGGCTGTCGGGCGAGCTCAATTGGGTCTTTGGCGCGGCCAAGCTGACCTCGATCAGCGCGTACCGCGTGTACGAATCGAACAACGGCTCCGACGCCGATTTCCAGAACCTCGACATCCTTCGCCGCACCGACCTCAACCGCCGCTTCCGCACCTTCACGCAGGAACTCCGCCTGCAGGGAACGGCGTTCAACGACCGGCTCGATTTCCTCGTCGGCGGCTATTACGCGCATGAAAACCTCGTGGTGCGCGACGACATCAAGTTCGGCACCGACGCCGAGCGTTTCTCGAATTGCGTCCTCGCGGACAGCTTCGCGCGCGCGCTCGGCACAGGCGCGGCGCTCGTCAACGTCGCCGATTCGAGCTGCTTCAACAGGACGACCGCGGCCGCCATCGTCGGTAATTCGGCAATCCCGGCGGCGACCCGGAGCCAGGTCAGCCTGCTCGCCGGCCTGTCGTCACCGACCAATTCGATCGGCGGCTTCCGTTCGATCGCCAACGCGATCGGCTTCCCGACGACCTCGCCGCTGTTCGCCAACACCGGCGTCGTCCGCGACACGTTCGACCAGACGAGCCAGAACTACGCCTTCTTCACGCATAACGTCGTCAGCATCATCCCCGACAAATTGTTGCTGACCGTCGGCGCGCGCTACACCAACGAGAAGAAGACGCTCGACACCAGCTTCAACCACAACAACACGTTCTGCGCCGCCATCCGCGCGTCACCGCTCGCGGGCCTCGGGGGCTTGCCGTGCGCGATCAACGGGACGAGCGGGACCGGCTTCACCACCGCGACCGATCCGGGGGCGACCAAGAACGAGAACCGCGTCACGGGCACCGCGATCCTGTCGTACAAGCCGACGAAGGAATTCCTCGGCTACGCATCGTATTCGCGCGGCTACAAGGCGGGCGGGTTCAACCTCGATACGTCGGCGCTGAACGCGGCGAAACCGGCAGCGGCGAACCTGCGCTTCGAACCCGAACTCGTGACCAATTACGAAATCGGCGCGAAGATCGACCTTCGCCAGTTCAAGCTGAACGGCGCGCTGTTCTACGAGGAATTCAACCAGTTCCAGCTCAACACCTTCAACGGCGTCAATTTCGAGGTGACCAACATCCAGGGCTGCGCCGATAGCGTCGCCGGGGGCACCAATAGCGTCGCGACGACGATCACCTGCCCGGCGAACCGCGCCAAGCCCGGGGTCGTGTCGCAGGGCATCGAACTCGAGGCGTTCGTCTATCCGGCGAAGAACCTGACGTTCACCGCCGGCTTCACGTATCAGGACACGAAGTACGCGAAGAACCTGACCGGACTCGGCGGCATCCCGGCCGCGCCGACGCTGTTCCAGCTGGCGGGGGCGCAGTTGTCGAACGCCTCGATGTACACGACGACCGGCTCGCTCGCGTGGACCCCGCCGATCAACGAAGACTTCTCCGCGCTGGCCTATGTCGACTTCCGCTACCAGTCCGACCTCAACACCGGATCGGACCTCGACGCCGAGAAACAGCAGAACGGCTTCCTCGTCGTCAACGCCCGCGTCGGACTGTACACCAAGGAGCATCGCCTCGGCATCGAGTTCTGGTCGCAGAACGTGTTCAACCAGCAGTATCAGCAGGTTGCCGCCGACGCCCCGCTCCAGGGCGGCGGCACGTTCAATGCCACCGCGAAATACGGCACCTCGACGAACCAGCTCTACATCGTCTTCCCCGCCGAACCGCGGACCTTCGGCGCGACGGTCCGCGCGAAGTTCTAGCGGCGCGCCGCCGCCACTGCCGCGCGTACCCGTGGCAGGTCGGCGGCGTGGAGGTCGCCGCGAAAGCGCGCGCGGACCATCCCGGCACCGTCGACGACCCAGGTTTCGGGGATGCCGTCGCTACCGAGCGCCGCCTGAACCGCCTCGTGCGGGTCGAGGCCGATGCGGTCGAAGGTGGAGCCGGTCGCGCGCAGGAACGCCGCCGCATCGCCAGGCGTGTCGCGTACCGCGATCCCGGCGAGCGCCATGCCCTGTCGGTGCAGCGTGGCAAGTTGCGCGGCCTCGGCACGGCACGGCACGCACCACGACGCGAACAAGTTAACGATGGTGACGTGTCCGGCGCGGAGGTCGGCGTATCGGAGCGGCGGGGTGCCGGGCAGCGCGGCGAGGTTTATGCCGGGAAACGGCGCGTCGATCGCGGCCAACGGCGTTGGGCGTTGCGCCCAACGATAGCCGAGCAGGATGATCGCGAGGCCGAGCGCGAGCGGCGCGACGACGCGGCTCGGGCGGATCAGCCGACCTTCCCGACCTTGTGAAGCGACCCCGCAACCTCGGGGGGCATGTATTTCTCGTCATGCT
>JBBSFF010000206.1:0-4687 GCA_038238995.1 Sphingomonadales bacterium | reverse complement strand
TAGGGCCGCGAACTGTGTCGGCGTCACCGGAACCGTGCCCGGCCCGCCGACCGCAAGCATTGCGACGGCGAGTGCGAGGCTCAAGCCGATCGCCATCTCAAGCCCGCGCGCCAGCGATATAGTCGTCGATCGCGGCCGCGAGCACACTCAACGGGACGCCGCCGGTCATCACCACCGCGTCGTCGAACCCGGCGAGGGTGAATTTCGGCCCTAATGCTGCCTGCGCCTTTGCCCGCAGCCGAATGATCGCGTTATGCCCGATCTTGTAGCCGCACGCCTGGCCGGGCGCGACGCAATAGCGGTCGACCTCGCTCGTCATCGCCGCCTTGCCCTTGCCGGTTTCGGAGGTGAGGAAGTCGACGCTCTGCGCGCGGGTCCAGCGCATCGAGTGGAGCCCGGTGTCGACGACGAGGCGGCACGCGCGGAACTGCTGCGCCTGCAGATAGCCGAGCTGCCCGAACGGATCGTCGGCATACAGCCCGAGCTCGTCGACCAGCTGCTCGGCATACAGTGCCCAGCCTTCGACGAACGCGTTGAACGCGGTCAGCGACGCGATCAGCGGCGGCTTGATTTTCGCCTCGGCGAGATAGGCGAACTGGAAACCATGGCCGGGAACTCCCTCGTGCGCCGACAAGGTCGCGAGCTGATACTTCGGCCACAGCGCGGTCGATTTCAGGTTGATGTAATAGATCGCCGGGCGCGAGCCATCGAGCGCGGCGGGGTTCATATAGCCGAGCGCGGCACCGTCCTGAATGTCGACCGGCACCTGCTTGACCATGACGTCGGCGTGGAGCCCGAGGTTGGAGACCTGCGGGAGCAGCTGGCGGATCGCCGCCAGACGCCCGTTGCAATAGGCAATGATCGCAGCGCGCCCATCGGCCGTGTCGGGCAGCAGAAAGCGCGGATCGGTGTTGAGCGCGGTGACGCGCGCGCCGACGCTGCCCTGCGTCAGACCCTGCGCCTTCAGGATCGCGTCCATCCGCGACTTGAGCAACGCGTTCTGCTCGAGCCCGGTCCTGTGGATCTCGGCAGGCGACAGTTGCGTCGTCGTGCCGAGGCGCAGCGCGTGGCGATAAAACGCGTCGCCGTCGCGGAGTTTCTGGACGCCGGCAACGTCGCTTGCCTTGGCGGTCGCCTTGGCGAGGCGCTCGATCTGGCGATCGAGCGCGGGATAGACCTCACGCTCGACGATCGCCGCGCAACGTCCGGCCCAGTCGCCGTCGACCCCCGCCGCGGTGGCCCGCGTGACGAGCGAGGCCACAAGGCGTTGCGCCGCCGCCGGGGTGTCGCGGAAGCCGCGCAGCTGGCCCAGGGCGTTAGATGCGACGAAGTCCGGCGGAATCACTCCGATCGCGGCGTCGCGGGCGATCGTGTCGGTTTCGCCGTCGAGGACTTTCGCGAATGCGGACACGCGCGCGAGATACGCTTCGGCATCGCCCCGCGTCTTGACGATGTGCTGCGAGACGAGGAATTCGGGGACCTTCGTGACCGCGCCGTCCTGCTGCGACACGACGTACGGCTTTGCCTCGCCGAGGAAGCCGTCCTTCGCCCCACCGCCATAGCCGAACCGGCTCGCGTCGATCGCGCGCTCGGCCGAATAGCGGACCAGGTCGAGCCGCAGCTTAGCGACCGTATCGAGCCGCCGCCGGTCGATCGCCGCGAGCCGCTGCTGCATCGAGACCGCCTGCGCCGTCCAGCGCGCATCGGCGGCCGCCGAGACCTCGCTGAGCTCGGACTTGAGCGCGACCCGCGCGCCGTTGTCGACGCCGAGGCTCGTCGCCGATGCGGGCATCAGCGCAAGAATCTCGTCGGCGAAGGTGTCGAGGTTGCGGGCCAGCGTGTCACCGGCATCGGCTGCCCACCCCGCTTGCGGAAGCGCGGCAGCAGCGGCGGCCGCGCCCCCGGCAAGAAGGATCGTCCGGCGGTTCATCGACATACGCAACTCCGTCTCGGTAACGACTAGGGGCGAACAATCGCGGCGAGGCTGCCGAGCCAGTCGGTGCCGCGCGCGACGTTCGCCGGGCGAGGCGGGGCGAGCCCCGAACACTCGAGACAATGGACCTGGATCGTCGCGCCGCCGGCGACTGCTGCCGCCTCGCCGAGTGCGCCGAACACCCGCGCGCGGCTGGTGGCGGCGATCTTGGCGAACGGGTCGCGCGCCCGCGTTTGGTCGTCGTTGTCGCCGCCGCTGCCGAGGCCGAACGACTGCGCCACGAGCTGGAGCAGCAGCGACGGTTTCTTCTCGACGTCGATCGTCCGTGGGTGGTCGCCGAGCTTCGCCGCGCGCGCCGCTGCGGCCACCGCCGCGTCGAGCCCGCCGAGGTGGTCGACCAGCTTAAGGTTGAGCGCGTCGGCCCCGGTCCAGACGCGACCCTGCGCGATCTCGTCGACGCGGGCGACGGACAAGTGCCGCGCCGCTGCGACGAGGCCGGTGAAGCGCCGGTAGCCGTCGTCGATCGACGCCTGCAACAGCGCCGCGCTGTCGGGGGAGATCCCGCGCAAGATGTCGGGTTCGCCGGTGTACGGGGTCGATTTGGTCGAATCGGTGGTGATGCCGAGCTTGTCGAGCGCACGGTTGAAGGTCGGGATCACTGCGAAGATGCCGATCGAGCCGGTGATCGTCGACGGCTGGGCGAATACCTCGCTCGCCGCGGTCGACACCCAATAGCCACCCGACGCAGCGATCGGTCCCAACGACGCAATCACGGGGATGCCCTTCACGGTCGCCTCGGCCAGCGCCTCGCGGATGCGTTCGGACGCGGTGACCGACCCTCCGGGCGAATCGATGCGGACGACGAGCGCCCTAATATCGTTGTTGGTCAGCGCCTTGGCGACGAGCTTGGCGATCGTGTCGCCGCCCGCCGTGCCTGCGCCCGCCTCGCCGTCGACGATGTTGCCCGCGACATAGACGATGCCGACCGCCGGACCGCTGCCGTTCGACCGGGTCGCGTCGACGTAGCTGGCGAGCTTGATGCCGTTGAACGCCCCCGGCAGCTTGTCGTCGCCCGCGCCGACGATCTTGGCAATCGCCTGACCGAAGGCGGCGCGCGTGCCGATGGTATCGACGAGGTGCGCGTCGACCGCTTCCTTCGCGAAGTTGCCGTTCGCCGCCTTGACCTGTGCGGGCAGGTTGGCGAAGGCGGCGCTCACGTCGACTTGCGGTCGCGCGTCGTGAACATCGGTAACGTACGTCTTCCATACACCGTCGACGAGCGCCTGTTCGGCTGCCTTGGCTTCGGGCGAGGCTTCGGTGCGGGTGAACGGCTCGACGAACGACTTGTACTTGCCGACGCGGAAGACGTTGATGTCGACGTCGAGCTTGTCGAGCGCCTTCTTGAAATACAGGTTGGTCCCGCCGGGGCCGGTTAACAGGACTCCGCCGAGCGGGTTGATCCACGCATTGTTTGCGTGCGCGGCGAGGTAGTAGCTCGCATCGGTGTAGGCGGTGGCATAGGCGTAGACCGGTTTGCCGCTCGCCTTGAAGGCCTTGAGCGCCGCGCCGATCGACTGGAGGTTGGCCTCGCCCGCGCCGATGAAGGTGTCGAGTTCGAGCACGATCAGCTTGATCCGTCCGTCGGTTCGCGCGGTGTCGATCGCGCGGACGACATCGCGCACCTCGATCTCATTGCCCCCGGTCGGACCGCCGGTCGCGGCGGCGAACGGCGATCGCTGGCTCGCCTGATCGACCACCGGGCCGTCGAGGTCGAGGACGAGCGCGCTGCCATCGGGGACGCGCGTCGCTGACCGGGCATGGAGCGCCGCCCACAGCCCGAGGAAGAAGATCAGCAGCAGGACGATGACCGCGAGGTCCTTGACGCCGACGAGGAAGCGCCACGCGCCACGGACGAAAGTCATGCGAAGTGCCACCTTGATCGGATCATCATGGCGCTATAGCGGGTCGCCGCGACGTCGCACAACCGGGGCGCGACATCGAAACTTAATGAACGGTGGTTGACGTCGCGGGCCACCGCGACCATATGCGTCGGGCGTTAGCACTCGCCGATCGTGAGTGCCAGCGAGCCCATTCATCCATCGAAGGTGAGACCCCTCATGAAGTTCACGCCGCTGCACGATCGTGTGCTCGTCCGTCGCATCGAAGCCGAGGAAAAAACCGCGGGCGGGATCATCATCCCCGACACCGCCAAGGAAAAGCCGCAGGAAGGCGAAGTCGTCGCCGCCGGCACCGGTGGCCGCCGCGACGATGGCGGCATCACGCCGATGGACGTCAAGGCCGGCGACAAGATCCTGTTCGGCAAATGGTCCGGCACCGAGGTCAAGGTCGACGGCGAAGACCTGCTCATCATGAAGGAAAGCGATATTCTCGGGATCATCGGTTAACTCCGACCTGAGCATCGCCGACCAACCCATTCAATCAGATAAGGAATAATCACATGGCAGCGAAAGATGTCCGCTTCTCGCGCGACGCTCGTGAACGCATTCTGCGCGGCGTCGACATTCTCGCCGACGCGGTCAAGGTGACGCTCGGCCCCAAGGGCCGCAACGTCGTCATCGAGAAGAGCTTCGGCGCCCCGCGCATCACCAAGGACGGCGTCACCGTCGCCAAGGAAATCGAGCTCAAGGACAAGTTCGAGAACATGGGCGCGCAGATGCTGCGCGAAGTCGCCTCCAAGACCAACGATGTTGCCGGCGACGGCACCACCACCGCGACCGTGCTTGCGCAAGCAAT
>JBBSFF010000205.1:0-4731 GCA_038238995.1 Sphingomonadales bacterium | reverse complement strand
TTGCCGCGCTGGTCGACAATCATGCGCCAGCCGGCCTCGGCGCTCGACACCTTGAACAGTGGCGCGTCGACCATGCCGTGATCGCCCTCGGGCGCGCCGTCGACGATCGCCCAATAGGTCTTCCCGACCCGACCCGCCTCGAACAATTGCGTCAGCCGTTTCAGCGCTTTCGGATGCCGCGCGAGCACGAGGCAGCCGCTGGTATCGCGGTCGAGCCGGTGCGCGGGCTGCGGCGACCGGACAAACCCCTCGCGCAGGCTCACCAGATGCGCCTCCAGACTGTGCGGCGTCCGCGGCCCCGGGTGGACCGCGAGTCCGGCGGGCTTGTCGAGGATCAGCAGGTGCGCGTCGATCGTCAGGATGCGGCGGGCGAGGTCCATCGCCGACGCTCTGCCACAGCGACCCCGACAAGTCCCGGGGCACCACGGATTAAACAAGTCGCGGACAGCGTCGCTTTTAGGTCCATCGGCCCCCCGCACCCCTGCGGTGGCCGGGGCACATTCGAGCAGGAGCGAGGCACATGACCGTTATCAACACCAACCTTTCGGCGCTGACTGCCCAGTCGGGCCAGCGCATGGCGCAAATGGGCATGATGACCGCGATGGAGCGCCTGTCGACCGGGCAGCGGATCAATAGCGCGAAGGATGACGCCGCCGGCCTCGCCATCTCGCAGCGGATGACCGCCGACGTCCGCGGGCTCGCGGTCGCGACGCGCAACGCCAACGACGGCATGAGCCTCGCGCAGACGGCGGAAAGCGCGATGGGCGAAGTCACCAATATGCTGCAGCGGATGCGCGAACTGTCGGTTCAGGCGGCGACGGGCACCGTCACCGCGAGCGACCGCACCGCGATGCAGGCCGAAATCAAGCAGCTGACCGGCGAGATCGACAACATCGGCAAGCAGACCAATTTCAACGGCATCAAGCTGCTCGACGGGTCGGCCAAGCAGGTCCTGCTGCAGACCGGCAGCCGCGCGGGCGAGACGGTCAAATTCGGCATCGGCTCGACGCGGACCAACGACCTCGGCACCGGCGCCAGCGCCGCGCTGTCGGGTACCGGAGCGTTCGAAGCGGTGTCGACCAACCTCACCGCCAACCAGTCGCTGATCGCCAGCGACCTGCTGATCAACGGGACGATCATCGGCGCCTCGTCGGCCGCCGACGACAGCGTCTCGTCGGGTGAGAAGGCAGCGAGCGCGCTCGCCAAGGCCGCCGCGATCAACGCGCAGAGCGCCACGACCGGCGTCACCGCGACGGTCGGCAAGACGGTGCTGACGGGGACCTCGATGACCGCCGCCGCGCTGACCGGCAGCGTCACGATCAACGGCTTCACCACCGCGTCGATCACGACGACAGCCAGTGCCGCGTCGAGCCGGACGCTGATCAAGGATGCGATCAACCTGATTTCGGGCCAGACGGGTGTCCACGCGGTCGACACCGGCGACGACAACGCCGGCCTGCGCCTCGAAGCCGCCGACGGACGCAACATCATCGTCAGTCTGACAACGTTGACGGCGGCGTCGACGGGTCTGAAGGTCGGTGCCCAGTCGGGGTCGGTCGCGCTGGTTTCGCAGAACGGCAATCCGATCGAGATCGGCTCGACTTCGGCGGGCAAGATCAGCCGCTCGGGCTTCAGCGTCGGGTCATTCGAGCGGGGCGTTTCGGCGGTCACCAGCGACGCCCGCGCCGTCGCCGCCGCCTCGACCACCGCCTACACGCTCAACTCGGGCGATCTCAAGATCAACGGCTTCGCCATCCGCGGGGCGACGGCGTCGGACGATACCTCGACCGATGTCAGCGCCTTGTCGAGCAAGAAGGCGGGCAGCGCGATCGCCATCGCCGCCGCGATCAACGCCTCGTCGGCCGATACCGGCGTCGTCGCCACGGCGCGGTCGCTGACGCTCGACGGCTCCGCCCCGACGACGGTCATCGCCGCGAGCACCGCGACGACCCTCGCGATCAACGGCGTCCAGATCGCGATCACGCTCAACCAGACCGATAGCGCGCAGGGCACGCGCGAGAACGTCGCGCGCGAGATCAACAAATACACCGGGCTGACCGGGGTCTCGGCGAGCGACAGCGGCAAGGGCGGATTGTCGCTGACCGCCGCCGACGGGCGCAACATCGCGGTCGCGTTCGACAACGCCAGCGCGGTAGCGGCCAACTTCGGCCTCGGCAACGTCACCGTTCGCGGCACCGGCACGGCGTACACCGCGGTCGGCCTCGCCGACACGACCGACTTCTCGGCCGATACGGTCCAGACCGCCTACTCGACCGTCGCGCTATCGTCGTCGAAGAGCATCGACGTCGAGGCGGGCACGCTCGGCTTCGCGGCATCGTCGAACTTCACCAGGCTCGGGTTCGAAGGCAACAGCTACGGTGCCGACAAGGGCGGGCTGAAGATCGCCAACATCGACCTGTCGACCGCCGATGGGGCGAACGCGGCACTCGACTCGATCGACTCGGCGCTGTCGTCGGTGTCGCTCGACCGGGCGAACCTCGGCGCGGTGCAGAACCGGCTCGAGGCGACGGTCAACAACCTGACATCGAATTCGACCAACCTCGTGTCGTCGCGCAGCCGGATCGTCGATGCCGACTTCTCCGCCGAAACGACGATGCTCGCCAAGAACCAGGTCCTGTCGCAGGCGGCGCAGGCGATGCTGGCCCAGGCGAACCAGACGCAGCAGCAGGTGCTTTCGCTGCTTCGATAGAACGTCGCGCCAGCCCAGCGACGGTGCCCGGCGGTCCCCCTTCCGCCGGGCACATTTCGTTTGGCGTGGCGGCTCCTTGTCGCCGCCGCGCGCGTCATGCTACCGCCGCGCGCAACGGATCGGTGGCCGAGTGGTCGAAGGCGCACGCCTGGAAAGTGTGTAGGGGTCAAAAGCTCCTCCAGGGTTCGAATCCCTGCCGATCCGCCAGCACCCGATTGAACTTTTGTAACGCTCGCCCATTTTCGTTCGAAAGCGACCTTGGGAATGGAGTGTTGACATGGCCGACCGCGACGCTGGATTTTTGAGCGGCCTCAAGGGCCTGTTCGCGCCCGAACCCGACGCGCGCGCCGCGACCCCGGCGGCGCTGTCGGTCGACGACGGCACCAAGACCGACGGCATGAAGACCGACGCCGACTGGCGCGCCGAGCTGTCGCCCGACCAGTATCGCGTCCTACGCGAACACGGCACCGAGCGCCCGGGCACGTCGCCGCTTAACGCCGAGAAGCGCGTCGGCGTGTTCGACTGCGCCGCGTGCGGGACGCCGGTCTATACTTCGGAGACGAAGTACGACAGCCGCTCGGGCTGGCCGAGCTTCTTCGCGCCGATTCCCGGGGCGGTCGCGACGACGGTCGACCGCAGCCTCGGCATGACCCGCACCGAAGTCCATTGCGCCACGTGCGGCGGGCACCTCGGCCATGTCTTCGACGACGGCCCGCGCCCGACCGGGCAGCGGCATTGCATCAACGGCGTCGCGCTGACCTTCGACCCTAAAGCCGAAGCATGACCCCTTCGGCGGGGTCGACACGACCGGCGACGAACGCGGCGAAGTGCGCCGTTACGGCGTTGGCCCCGTCGGCTTCGACCAGGCAGAGCCACGGCGCGGTCGCGGCGAGAAAACCGCGCCAGCCGGAGGCGTAGCGCTCGAGGAAGCCGCCGGGCGTGGTCTCGCGCAGCCGTGTCGCGAGGTGGGTCGGGGCGAAGAAGAAATCGGGGCGCGGCCCCGGCATCGCTCCCTCCCCGTCGGCGGTGCCGATATGGGTGTCGCCGACGACGACGCTCTTCACGAGCACATCGTCGAAATGCGTGTGGACGCGCCGCCGCAACCCCCGGTCGCCGGCGAAGTCGACGTAGATCGTCGGCACGCGCGGTACCGCGTCGAGCGCGTCGTACGCGATGACCGAAGAATAGAAGCCGGTCGCCACGACAAACGCGACGTTGCGCGCCGCCGTCAGCCCGACGACCCTCCGTCCGCGCGCACGCAACGCCTGCGCCATGCCGAGCGCGGTTTTCGACGACGCGCTCGACAGGACGAACTGCGCGTCCTCGTCGGCGTAGACGTCGGCAAGGAGGAACGATGTCAGGTATAGCGGGCGGAACAACGCGTAAATCCGCTCGTCGCCGATCAACGCGTCGCCGGTCGCGTTTTGATAGCCGTTATAGACCGCCGCCAATCCCGCCCGGTGGGACGCGCCGTCGACCAGCCCCTTCGCGCCGACCTTGACCGGTGCCAGCACCGCGTGGCTCGCCATCGGCCAATAGCCGTAGAGCCGGGTGCCGGGCGCGACGCCGTCGCAGCGCGACGCGACGACATCGGCGAACCCCCAGACCGGCACGATCCCCCAGCCGTCGGGGGCGGGGAAGAAATCCCAGTACCTCATGTCGCCGCCGTGCGCAGCATAAGTGATGTTGTTCGCGGTCAGTGCGAACCGGTCGACCCGGCACAGGATTTCGCCGTCGCCGACCTCGATTTCGCGCGTCGCGATCTTGGTCCGCGACAGGTCATCGCGGGCAACGCGAAATTCGGTGATCGTCGTCATGTCGGCTCTTCCCCAAGGCTTGCGTGCCCATACCCCGCAACCCCGCGCGCCGCCACCGAACGCACCGCGATTTGCGAAAATCGCGCCGCTGCGCTACAGCGTGTCCGCTCGCGCAGCGCCCCCGGTGCCGCAGCCACCGAAAGCCACGCCGCTCATGCCTTTTTCGACCACCCCAGCCGCGATTGCCGCGGCGCTCGCCGCGCG
>JBBSFF010000204.1:0-4749 GCA_038238995.1 Sphingomonadales bacterium | reverse complement strand
CTCGACCGTCTCGATGTGCTGGACGATCGGATGGGTCGTCGCGAGCGCGTCGCGGCTCATCGCCGCCGCCCGCTCGCCGACCGCGCCGAGCGCAGTGTTCCACTCCGGGTGCAGCTTGGCGCTGGTGCGACCCTGCATCCACGAGGCGAAGCCTTCGTTGAGCCACAGATCGTCCCACCAGTTCATCGTCACGAGGTCGCCGAACCACTGATGCGCTATCTCGTGCGCGGCGACCGAGAACGACCGCTCCTTGTCCGACTGCGTCGAGATCGACGGATCGAGCAGGATCGCCCCCTCGAAGGTGAAGATCGCGCCCCAGTTCTCCATCGCCCCGAAGAACTGGCTACGGCCCGGCGCGGCGATGTTGTCGAGCTTCGGCAGCGGGTACGGCGTGCCGAAATAATCGTTGTATTCCTTGAGGATGGCGACCGACGAATCGAGCGCGAAGCGCGCCTGGTCGGTCTTGCCGCGCTGGGTGATGACGCCGACCTCAGTCGGCCCCGACTCGGCGGTCGCGCGTTCGAAATCGCCGGTGCCGAAGAACAGCAGGTAGGTCGACATCTTCGGGGTCGTCCCGAATATGACGCGCTTGAGCGGGCCGGCGGCGACCGTCGACGCGACCGGCATGTTGCTGACCGCCATCTGGTCGGCGGGAACCGTCGCCTCGAGCGTGAAGGTCGCCTTGTACACCGGCTCGTCCCATGACGGGATCAGCTGCCGCGCGTCGGAGTTCTCGAACTGCGTGTAGAGCGCGCGCTGCTTGCCGCCCGCCGTCGTATAGTCGAGCGCGAACAGGCCGTTCGCCTGCGTCCCGATCTTGCCGGTGTAGTCGATCGTCAGCGTGTGCCGCCCGGTCGGCAGCTTCTGGGCGAAGGCGAAGGTCGCGGTCTGCGCCGCCGCGTCGACCGTGACCGTCGGGGCCGCCGCGACGCCCGACAGCGCGACCTTCGAAAAGGTCAGGTTGGCGGCGTTGAGGGTGATCGACGTCGTCGGCGCGAAGACGTCGACGGTGATCGCGACGTTGCCGGTGAAGCGCAGGTTGGCGGCATCGGGCACGATCGCGATGTCGTAGTGCGACGGGCTGACCGTCCGCGGCAGCTGGGTCGTCGTCGTCGTGATGGCGCCGCTGGCCAGCGCCGCCGGCGCCGCGAGCACCGCGAACGCAGCGGAAATAAGGTGGCGATGCATGGCGGCTCCAGTTCCGCTTCGGCGAATGCCCGACCTGTTGCCGTGGTCGTAAGCCCGCGTCCAGCCTGACGTTCGCTGCCCGCCGCCGGCCGTTCAGATCGCCTCGCCGGTCCACTCCCAGTGCCACGGCTCGAACACATAATTGACGAAGCCGTACTGTCGCGCGTGGGTCAGCAGCCAGCGGTACGCCGGGGTCGCGACCATCGCCACGCGGTTGGCGTCGGCGGACGAATCGGGGCCGAAGCCGGGGGCGTTGCCCACCCACAGGTCGAGCGCGAGTCCAGTGCGGTGCGCCGAGCACGTCGCGCGGACGATGCCATTGCAATTGCCCTCGACCAGACACCGCGCGGCGTCGGCGTCGGGGTCGCGGAAGGCGGAGAAGATCGTCAGCGACCGCGGCTCGCGCGCGATTTCGGGGTCGCGGCGTGCGGCGGCGACCATCGCGCGGTACGCCGCGAGCGCGCCGGGGCGCAGGCGGATCGTCTTGCCGCCATAGCTGTCGCGCGCCGCTGCGGTCGCGAGGGCGTCGGGCGGCGGCGGTGGCGGGCACGCGGTCTTGCCGTCGATATGGACGAACGGACGCGCCGACTGCCACTTCGCCTTCATCGCGGCGAAGGTCAGCGGGTCGAACACCCCGGTCGGTGCGAGGCGGTGGCGCCCCTGCCAGTCGCCGAGCTTCGCCGCGAAGCCCTGGCTCGCGACCGGACACGTCGTGCCCAGTTCGACGCCGATCCTGGGATAATAGACCGCCCAGCCGGTTTCGGGGCGTCCGAAGGGCGCCCAGGCAAGCGCGCCAAGCGACGCAACGTTGGCCGCGAGCGCGCCGACGGGGGCGGCGATCGTACAGATCTCGGGGGGCGGCGCGGCGATCATCGGAACCATTGCCCTCCCGGAACCTTGAACCGCCACACAACAAGACAGGTGGCTTCCATGTTCCAGCGCTACGTTCTCGCCGTCCTGCTGTCGACCGCGAGCGGCGCGCTGGCGGTCGAGCCGGTCAAGGCCGCCGCGTCGCCCAAGCCTGCAGCTCCCGTTTCTGCCCCGACCGAAGACGCCGCGCCGATCGTCATTCCGGCGGCGGTGACCGCGCCGCAGCGCGCGTTGATCCGACTGCAGGTCCTCCTCGACCGCGCGCATTTCTCGCCCGGCGTGATCGACGGCAAGGACGGCGGCAACGTCAAGCTCGCCGAGGGCGCGTACCGGACAGCGAACACGCTCGGCGAAGCCGACGTTGCCGCGCTGACCGACAAGCTTGCCGCCGCCGACGCCGCGCCGACCGTGACGCGCTACACGATCACCGACGCCGATGTCGCCGGGCCGTTCGTCGAAAAGCTTCCGACCGACATGGCCGAATTGGCGAAACTCGATTCGCCTGCCTTCGCCAACCCGGTCGAGGAGCTCGCTGAACGCTTCCACATGGACGAGCCACTGCTCAAGGCGCTGAACCCGGCGGCTGACTTCGCCAAGGCAGGGACGGTCATCGTCGTTGCGGCGGTCAACGCCGACAAGCTCGCCGGGACGGTCACCCGGATCGAGGTCGACAAATCGGCCAACGCGGTCCGGGTGATGGGCGACGGCGGCAAATTGCTCGCGGTCTATCCCGCGACCGTCGGCAGCACCGAACGCCCCGCCCCGTCGGGCGAATGGAAGGTCCGCACCGTCGCGACGAAGGCAACCTACACCTTCGACCCCAAGCGGCTGACCTTCGGCAAGGCCGAACAGGGCAAATTGACGATCAAGGCGGGTCCGAACAACCCGGTCGGCACGACGTGGATCGACCTGACCAAGGACACCTACGGCATCCACGGCTCGCCCGACCCGCGGCTGATCGGCAAACGCGCGTCGCACGGCTGCGTCCGGCTGACGAACTGGGACGTCGAACAGCTCGCGAAATCGGTCAAGGCCGGGGCGACGGTGGTGTTCACCGGTACCGAGACGCGCGCGAAGACCTAGCTTCCGCGCGCGGCGCGGCGCGGTTCGGGTTCAGGGCTGACTATTCCCCGGGGTGATACGTCCGCTCGACATGGCCGGTCAGGTCGGAAGGGTAAAAATACACGGCTCGCAGATTGCCGCCCGCGTAGCGCGCGACTTCATCGGTGAAGTGCGGCGACGTCGGATTACCGCTCTCGCCCCCCGCGGTGACCGCCCAAGCCTTGATCTGTGGCCCGAATTCGACGACCGCGACGAAGCTGTTGCCGCTCGTGCCGTACCAGCGCTTCGTCCCCGGATAGGCGTGCGATCCGAACGACGCGAGCGACCCCCACCGCGCCGAGGTGAACGGGATCGGCGAACTCGGTCGCGCGTCGTCGAACGGCTGGACGATGTCGGCGGTCGTTCTTTGGAAGCGGTTGACCTCGCCCCACGCCACCGCCGTGGTTCCCCATTCGCGTTGCAAGCGGGCAAGCGCGGCGTCGAGCGCGTCGAGGCGTTGCGCGGGCGTTGCTTGGCTCGCGATCCAGTCCCACGGCGTCGCGCGCATCGCCTTCGCCGAAGCCTCGGCGACGCGCCACAGCGCCTCGCCCCAGAACACAGCAAACGTCGTGCGGGTCGAGTTCGCCGCCGCGCGACGGTCCCACGCGTGGAGTTCGGCGATCGCCGCCGCCAACCGCCAGCGCTGCGGATCGGCGGCGGGCAGCGCATCGAACGCGGCGAAGAGCGGTGGCAACATCCGGTCGAACGCCGGCTGCGCGGGGTCGAACGCCAGCTTCATCAACCCCGCCGGAGTCAGGTCGTGCACCCCGGCCAGCAGCGCCGTCGCGTGGTCGCCGCGCGGGTTCGCCCCCGCCTGATCCATATACTTCGGGAACGCGGCCGCCTTCGGGCTGTCGGCCCCCGCCGCGCGCCACGGCGCGTCGTTCGAATTGTACAGCCAGCCGCCCGCCGGATTGCGGACGGTCGGCAGGTCGGCGAGGTCATGGAGCCCCTGCCAGTCGGTCGCCGGGTCGCTGCCGTCGACGGGCGCGCGATAGTCGAAGCGATCATCGCGCTTCGGCACGAACTGCGGGTGGAGGTAGGCGATACCGCCGTCGGCCCCGGCGAGGATCGTGTCGTTCGACGAATTCGCCTTGCGCTCGGCGACCTCGAGATACTCGGCGAAGCTGCCCGCGCGGGTCCGCAGCCAGCTTTGTTCGAGCGCGGCGATCGGGCGGTTCATCAGCGCGAGCGCGATCCATTTGTCGCCGTCGCGGCGCACGATCGGACCGTGCGCGGTGGCATAGGTTGGGAACCGGCGGGCGGCGGTGCTTCCGTCGGCGGTACGGTAGCGAATAGTGACCTCGGCAATGGTCATCGGTCGCGTCCCCGCGCCGTATCGGTAGAGTGGAGGTCCGGCCCGGAGGAAGGGATAAACCGTCTCGGCGAACTCGTCGACCGCATCGACCCCGCTCGAGGTGTGCATCCAGCCGAGGTGGTCGTTGAACCCCTGGTAGATAAAGAACTGTCCCCACGTCGACGCGCCGTAGGCGTGCAGCCCGGCGTCGCTCGTCATGCCGAGCTCGGAGCGGAAGAAAAACGAGGTGTGCGGGTTGATCAGCAGCAGCGCGTGGCCGTCACGGGTTGCCT
>JBBSFF010000203.1:0-4750 GCA_038238995.1 Sphingomonadales bacterium | reverse complement strand
TGACGACGGTGCTCCAGGCGGCGCAGCTAAGCTTCGTCAAGGTGTCGGCGCTGAGCCTGTGGGAGTATATCCACTAACCCTTCGCGAGGGTTAATCGATCGAAAGCATAAGCCGCCGCGCGACCGCGCCGTAAAGCCCCCTGACGACGACACGGTGTACGCGTCTTTGGGAGTGGCCAACCATGGTCTCGGTCATCGGGCTGGTCGTGTTGTTCGTCATGGTGTTCGGTGGTTTTGCGTTGACCGGTGGCAACATCATGGTGGTGCTCGAGGCTCTCCCCCACGAGATGCTCATCATCGGCGGTGCTGCCGCCGGTTCCACGCTTATTGCGACCGATATCAAGGGCGTGAAAGCCATTGGCGGGGGCTTCGGAGCGATTTTCCGGGGCCCCCGTTACAAGCGCGCCGATTATTCGGCGGCGATCTTCCTCACCACGCGGCTGATGAAGATGCTCAAGACCGACGGCGCGGTCGCGGTCGAGCCGCATATCGAGGATCCGAAGGCGTCGTCGATCTTCGCCGAATATCCGCAGTTCCTGAAAGACCCGGTGTTCCTTCATCTGCTGACCGACAGCCTGCGGCTGCTCGTCGTGTCGACCGGCAGCATCAGCCCGATGGCGGTCGAGGACATCATCGATTCGGCGATCGAGACGCACCACACCGCCGCGTCGCAACCGGTGACGTCGCTGACGACGCTGTCCGACGCGCTGCCCGCGCTCGGCATCGTCGCGGCGGTCTTGGGCGTGGTCAAGACGATGGCGTCGATCGACAAGCCGCCGTCGATCCTCGGTGCGATGATCGGGTCGGCGCTCGTCGGCACGTTCCTTGGCGTGCTCCTCAGCTACGGCATCGTCGGGCCGTGCGCCGCACGGCTTAGGTCGGTCCTCGACGCCGACGCCGAGATCTACCTCGTCGTCCGCCGCGTGATCGTCGCCAGCCTCAAGGGCCAGCCGCAACCGATGGTGATCGAGGCGGCGCGCACCGCGATCCAGCCGGCGAACCAGCCGACCTTCTCCGAAGTGTTCGACGGGATGCGGGCGCGGTGACGTGAGGCCCGAACCCCACGCCCAGTTCACCGAGCCGCTGATCGTCTACCGCAAGGCGAAAGGCCACGATGGCGCGCACCACGGCGGCGCGTGGAAGATCGCCTATGCCGACTTCGTCACCGCGATGATGGCGTTCTTCATGCTGTTGTGGATCATCGGCGCGACCAACGAGGACCAGCGCAAGGGCATCGCCGATTATTTCACCCCGACGGTGATCCAGCTGAAGAATTCGGGTGGTTCGAACGGCATCGGCGGCGGGCGGTCGTTGCGCACCGAGGAGGGCACCGCGCCGCGCGCGACGGTTCGCGGCGCACGCCCGACCCCGGTGCAGGGCGGCGGCGGTGGCGGCCCGCTCGAGGCCAAGGTCAACAGCCACGACAAGGCGACCAATCCGGGCAACAAGCGCAGCGCCGACGAGGAGCGCTTCAACAAGGTCGAACGCGTGATCAACGCGCGCGTCGCCGGCGATCCGACGCTGAAGGGGCTGAAGGGGCAAATCCGTTTCGTCCGCACCCACGACGGGCTGCGCATCGACCTCGTCGAACGCGCCGACTTCAGCATGTTCGGGCTGGGCACGAGCGTATTATCCCCAGCCGCGGCGACGCTGGTGCGGACGGTGGCGAAGGCGGTCGCCGATGTCCCCAACCGCCTGACGGTGCGCGGTCACACCGACGCGCTCGCTTATGCCCACGGCGGGGTCAACAACTGGACCTTGTCGACCGCGCGCGCCGATGCCACCCGCCGCGCGTTAAGCGACGCCGGCATCGCCGCGACGCGCTTCCGCCGGATCGAGGGGGTCGCCGATACCGATCCGTACAACCCCAAGGACTCGAACGACCCGCGCAACCGGCGCATCAGCGTGACGCTGATGTACCAGGGCGGCGAAGCGCCGATCTGATCATTCGCGCTGGAGGAATCCGCGCGCGAATAGCGCCTGCTGCCGCGCGAGTTCGTCGGCTAGCGGCCTGAACACCGTCCGCGGCTCGCCGTTGCCGAACGCCTCGATCATCCCGTTCGGGCAGCGGCGGAAATCGTCCCAGCCGAGGTGGCTGAGCACCGGGTACAAGCAAATGCCCTCGACCGGCACCCCCGCCGCCATCGCCGCCGCGACCTCGTCGCCGACATGGTGGAGCCACGGCGCGCGACCGGTTCCCTCCGTCCCGGTCTCGGCGATGAATACCGGGCGCTCGGTCCGGGTGTGCGCGAGCGCGATGAGGTCGCGCAATGGCGTGTTCGACGGGTCGCCGAGATACACGGTCCTCCCGTGGTCGATCCACTGGTTGTTGAAATAGCAGTTGAGCCCGACCAGATCGAGATACTGCGGCCCGCCGCCGAGTTCGGGCGCGCGCTTGCCCGCGAGAAACTCGACCGCCTCGAACTGCGCATCCATGTAATCCGATGCGGCGCGGACGTGCTCGGGCGAGCCCGACTGCGGCAGGATGTTGATCAACGGCTCGGCGACGGCGAAGCGCGCGCGCGGGTCGACGTCGCGGATCGCCTCGATCGCGGCGATCGTCGCGCGGACGAGGATCGCCTTCAGTTCGCCGCCGCGCCCGCGCGCGAACGGGTTGAGATAGGCGACGTCGCCCGCGCCCCACGCGAAGAAGCTGATTTCGTTGATCGGGACGTAGAACGGCACGGTGTCGGTCTCGTCGCGGATCAGCGTCGCGACGGCCTTCGCGAACGCCGCGAAGCGGTCGACGAAGCCGGTGCCCCAGATATCGACGCCACTCGGCACGCCGTAATGGAACAGGTCCCAGATCACCTGCGTGCCCGCGTCGCGCGCGGCGCGGACCTGCGGCAGCAGCGAGATGAAATCATATGCACTGCGTCGCCGTTCGATCAGGTGCCAGCGCGCCGCGTCGCGGACGGTACGGATGCCGTGGGCGGCCATCAGCGCGTAATCCTCGGCGGCGCGGACGTCGTGCTCGGTCGAGGCGATCAGGTCGAGCCGCACCCCGTCGCGCCGCCGCTGCGTCGAGGCTTCGAACCCACCGAGGAAAAACGACTGGAACGTGTCGGGCATCGGTCCTCGCTAACCACCGTCATCCCCGCGAAAGCGGAGGCCCATCACCGGCGGCGGGAGCTGGGTCCCCGCCTTCGCGGGGATGACGGTCGATTGCAACGCGCTGGCGTCGGCTACTCGGCGGCGACGAACTTCGGCGGCGAGATCACGTTGGACTTGACGCCGTCGAGCGGCAGCGCCTCCTGGATCCTGCGGAATGTCGCCAGCGCCTGCCCGGTGACCTGGTCCATATTATAATAACGGTACGTCGCCAGCCGCCCGACGAACCAGACGTTCGGCGTCGCGATCGCCAGCTTCTCGTACTTCTTGTACAGCTCGGCGTTCTCGGGGCGCGGGATCGGGTAATAGGGATCGCCCTCGGCGCTCGGATATTCGTAGGTGATCGCGGTCTTGGGATGCACCTGCCCGGTCATGTACTTGTATTCGCTGACGCGGGTGTACGCCTCGGTCTGCGGATAATTGACCGTGCCGGTCGGCAGCATGACCTCGGTATCGTGCGTCTCGTGGCCGAACTTCAGGCTGCGATACGGCAGCTTGCCGAAACGGAAGTCGAAATATTCGTCGACCGGGCCGCTGTAGATCAGCCGCTTGAACGCCACTTCCTTCGCGATGTCGCGGAAATCGGTCTGCGTCATCACGCTGATGTTCGGGTGATCGAGCATCTTGGCGAACATCCGGGTATAGCCATGCTTCGGCATCGCCTGGAATTCGTCGGTGAAATAGCGATCGTCCTGGTTGGTTCGCGTCGGCACGCGCGCGGTGACCGACTTGTCGAGCTCGGACGGGTCCATGCCCCACTGCTTCCGGGTATAGCCCTGGAAGAACTTCTCATACAGTTCACGCCCGACGACCGAGACGACGACGTCCTCCGACGTGCGGATCGGGTCGACCTTTTCGGCGCGCGCGGCGAACCACGCGGGCAGTTCCTCGCTCGTCAGCTTGAGACCGTACAGCTTGTTGACGGTGTCGAGGTTGATCGGGATCGGCACGAGCTGGCCGTCGACCATGCCGAGGACGCGGTGCTCGTACGGCCGCCATTCGGTAAACATCGACAGATGGTCGAAGATCGCCGCCGAATTGGTGTGGAAGATGTGCGGGCCATACTCGTGGATCAGCAGCCCGTCGTCGTTATAGCGGTCGTACGCGTTGCCGCCGATGTGCGGGCGGCGGTCGACGACGAGTACCTTCTCATTGCGATGCGTCGCAATGCGTTCGGCAAGCGTCGCCCCGGCAAAGCCCGCACCGACGATAAGCCAATCATACATGGGCGGTTTCCTTAAATTGAGGGGCGGTGACGGAAGCAGCGAGCATCAGTGCGTGCATGTCGGACCAGACCTGATCCCACGACCCCTGCGCGAGTTGGGCATCGACCTTGGCGAGCCACGGACCGCGCTCGGATCCATTGCTGCGCATGATGACGCGTTCGATCGCCGCGACAGTTTCGTCGGCGGTCGACGCAATCTCGACGAGGCCGAGATTGCCATAGGGTTCGACGACGTCGGCGATCGCGGTCGACACGACCGGCAGCCCGGCAGCGAGGAATTCGGGCGTCTTGGTCGGCGAGATGAACTTCGTCGCGTCGTTGATCGCGAACGGCATGAAGCCGACGTCCCAGATGGCAAGATACGGCGGCAGGTCGGCGTAGCCCCTGCCGCCAAGCCAGTGGAGGTTCGCCGCGT
>JBBSFF010000202.1:0-4807 GCA_038238995.1 Sphingomonadales bacterium | reverse complement strand
CCGCTTCATCATGAGAAAGCCCGACTGATGCGTTACCTCCCGCTCAACGACGTCGACCGCAGCGCCATGCTGCGCGTGATCGGCGCGGCGTCGGTCGACGAATTGTTCAAGGACGTGCCGGCCGAGGCGCGGCTCGCGGGCACAATCGAGGGACTGCCCAATCACGCCAGCGAGCTCAACGTCGAGCGCCAGCTGACGGCCTTGTCGCGCAAGAATCTGGTCGCCGGCGAAGCGCCCTTCTTCATCGGCTGCGGGGCCTATCGCCATCACGTGCCCGCGAGCGTCGATCACATCATCCAGCGCGGCGAGTTCCTGACGAGTTACACCCCGTACCAGCCCGAGATCGCGCAGGGGACGTTGCAGGTCCTGTTCGAGTTCCAGACCCAGGTCGCGCGGCTGCTCGGCATGGAGGTCGCTAACGCGTCGATGTACGACGGATCGACCGCGATGACGGAGGCGGTGTTCATGGCGCGCCGCGTCACCAGGCGTAAGGTCGTGCGCGTCTCGAGCGGGGTGCACCCGCATTACATCGGCGTGCTCAAGACCTTGACACGCTTCACCGACGACGAGCTGGTCACACGAACCCCCGACTTCACCCCGAATGACGACCTCGCTGCGCTCGCCGCGGCGGTCGATGGCGAAACGAGTTGCGTCGTCGTCCAGAACCCCAACATCTTCGGCCACATCGCCGATCTTGCGCCGCTCGCCGCCGCGTGCCACACCGTCGGCGCGCTGCTGATCGTCGTCGTCACCGAGGTCGTCTCGCTCGGGCTGATCCGGTCGCCGGGCGAAATGGGGGCCGACATCGTCGTCGCCGAGGGCCAGTCGATCGGCAACGGGCTCAACTTCGGCGGGCCGTACCTCGGCCTGTTCGCGTGCCGGGAGAAGCACGTCCGGATGATGCCGGGGCGGCTATGCGGCGAGACGGTCGACGCCGACGGGCGGCGCGGGTTCGTCCTGACGTTGTCGACCCGCGAGCAGCATATCCGCCGCGAAAAGGCGACGTCGAACATCTGCACCAATTCGGGGCTCTGCGCGCTCGCCTTCACCGCGCATATGAGCCTGCTCGGGGAAAGCGGGCTGCGCAAGCTCGCCGCGATCAACCATGCACGCGCGGTGCAGCTTGCCGACCGGCTCGGGCGGGTGCCCGGCGTCGAGGTCGTGACAACCAACTTCTTCAACGAATTCACCCTCCGTCTGCCGGTCGAGGCGCGGCCGATCGTGCGCCAGCTCGCCGATAAGGGCATGCTCGCCGGGGTGTCGCTCGGGCGGTTGTTCCCGGGGGTCCACGACCTCGAACGCGGGCTGGTCGTCGCGGTGACCGAGACCGCGACCGACGCCGACATGGATGCTTTCGAAGACGCTCTCGACGAGGTGCTGGCATGACGACATATACCGGTAACCGGGCGCTGATGCTCGAGGAGCCGCTCGTGTTCGAGAAAGGCGCGATCGACCGCTGCGGCGTCGATCTCCCCGATATCCCTGTGGTTTCGACCCGGCTCGGCGGCCTCGAACGTCATCGCGAGATCGGTTTGCCGGGTCTGGCCGAACCCGACGTCGTCCGGCACTTCACCCGGCTGAGCCGTCAGAACTACGCGATCGACATGGGCATCTTTCCGCTAGGGAGTTGCACGATGAAGCATAACCCGCGACTCAACGAGAAAATGGCGCGACTTCCCGGGTTCGCCGACATCCATCCGCTGCAGCCGGTGGCGACCGTCCAAGGCGCGCTGAAGCTAATCGACGAGCTCGCCACCTGGTTGAAAAAGCTGACGAACATGCCCGAGGTGGCGATGTCGCCAAAGGCCGGGGCGCACGGCGAACTGTGTGGGATGCTCGCGATCCGCGCCGCGCACGATGCGGCTCAGGTCGCCGAGCAACAAATACCACGCCGTACCGTGCTGGTCCCTGAAAGCGCGCACGGCACCAATCCGGCGACGGCGGCCTTCTGCGGTTATGCGGTAGAGAACATCCCCGCTGACGCGCGCGGCCGCGTCGACCTTGCCGCGCTCAACCGCCGCCTAGGGCCCGACATCGCGGCGGTGATGATCACCAATCCGAACACCTGCGGGCTCTTCGAACCCGACATGATCGCGATCTGCGACGCGGTCCACGCGGCGGGTGCATACGTCTATTGCGACGGAGCGAACTTCAACGCGATCGTCGGGCGGGTCCGCCCGGGTGACCTCGGCATCGACGCAATGCATATCAACCTCCACAAGACCTTCTCGACGCCGCACGGCGGCGGCGGTCCGGGGTCGGGGCCGGTGGTGTTCTCCGCTGCGCTCGCGCCGTTCGCGCCGCTGCCGTTCGTCCGCAAGGTCCGCGACACATACGAGCTCGTCGAGGAGGCGCAGGCGCTTGCTTCGCCCGACCACGACCACAGCTTCGGGCGGATGGTCGCCTTTCACGGCCAGATGGGGATGTTCGTCCGCGCGCTGAGCTATATTCTCAGCCACGGGGCAGATGGCCTGCGGCAGGTCGCCGAAGACGCCGTGCTCAACGCCAATTACATCCTGCGCAGCCTCGAGGACATCTACACCGCGCCGTTCGGAGCCGCGGGTCCGTGCATGCACGAGGCGCTGTTCAGCGACGACTTTCTCGACGGGACCGGGTTGACAACGCTCGACCTCGCCAAAGCAATGATCGACGAGGGTTTCCACCCGATGACGATGTACTTCCCGCTCGTCGTCCACGGCGCGATGCTCGTCGAGCCGACCGAGACCGAGAGCAAGGCAAGCCTCGACGAGCTAATCGGCGCGATGCGCTCGATCGCGGAACGAATGCTCGCCGAGCCCGCCGCGACGTTCAAGGAGTCGCCGTACCTTGCCCCCCGCCGCCGCCTCGACGAGACCGGGGCCGCGCGCAAGCCGGTCTTGAGCTGGCGCGAGCCCGAAGGACTGATCGCCGCGGAGTGATACGTCGCGACGGCGGCGATCGACGTGCCGCGCGAAGTGTCAGGCGGGGCGCACGATCCGGCGTTGGCGCAGACCGGCACCGACGAGCCCGAAACCGGCGATCATCATCATCCACGTCGCGGCCTCGGGAACCGAGGTCACCGGGTCGCCAGGGTTCGGCGTGGTGATCGGCAAGGTGTAGCTCGGACCGGTGTAGGTCCCGGTATAGGTTCCGCCGACATAAAGCAGATCACTGAGCTTGTAGAATGCAGCGACCCGGCCGTCGTTGTAATAATTATACCGGCCACCGGTAAAACTGAAGGTCGCCTTGCGAACGGCATCGATGTTGAAGGTCAGCACCGTGAGCGTGTCGTGCGGGACGATCGTCTGGCTCGCGAGCAACCCACCATCGCCTCCGAACAGCGTCACGGTGACGGTGTCGGCATTGACGACGCAAAAAAAGCAATTGCTCAGGGTGAGCGACGCCAATTTGACGGGCGTGTTGAACATGATCGATTCGTTGTTCTGGCCAAAGGCATTGAAGGCATGCGTCGGGCCGTCGCCGTAATTATAGAATCCGTCGTCGTAATACGGGCTCAGGTCGTAGGTCATCGTCCCGTCGAGCCAGCTCTTGGTCGGATTCTGGAGAAAAGGTACAACGACAGCGTCCGCTGCTGCGGATATGAGCGCTGTCGCGATGGCTGCGGCTAATTTTACTGACATATTAAACCTCAACGCGCGGTGATCATGATAACACCCGCTTACAAAATGTGCCAATCTGAACCGATCTCTAAATATCAATCTAATCAATACCTTGACCAATTCGAGACATGCCCGTCTTGGCATAATGTAAAATTATTCGACGAATTTCTTAATATTTAGATTAATAAATCGTAAATCGCAAACTGCCGTTGCCGAGCTTTCGCCGCATCGTCGGCGTGCTATACCCCGGTGGGTGACCATCGCCCGCCGACTCCGCACTGCCGCGATCGTCCTCGGCGTGTTCGTTCTGCTCGGTGTGACCGCCGCAGCCGGTTTATACGCCTGGGCATCGACCGGGCTGCCCGACGCGTCGAAACTTGCAGATTATGCGGCGCCGCTGCCATCGACGGTGCGGGGCAGCGACGGCACGGTGCTCACGAGCTTCAGCCGCGAGCGACGGCTATACCTCGCCTACGATGAGCTGCCGCCGCGGCTCGTGCAGGCGTATATCTCGGCCGAGGATAAGGGCTTTTTCGAACACGGCGGGATCGACTTTCCCGGAATTCTCCGTGCCGCATGGACTAACCTCGGCTCGTCGAAACGCCCGGTCGGCGCGTCGACGATCACCCAGCAGGTGGTGAAAATTCTACTACTTAACGGTGAAGTCAGCTATGTCCGCAAGCTGAAGGAAGCGATCCTTACGCGGCGGATCGAGGCGGCGTTCACCAAGCAGCAGATCCTCGAACTCTACCTCAACCAGATCTTTCTTGGGCGGAACAGCTACGGGGTCGAGGCGGCGGCGCAGTCGTATTTCGGCAAGTCGGTCGCCGATCTGACCCTTGCCGAGGACGCGTATCTGGCCATTCTGCCAAAGGCTCCGTCGACCTATTCGCCGACCGTCCATGTCGAACGTGCGCTGGCGCGGCGGGCGTACGTGCTCAATCAGATGGCCGCAAATGGCTATATTACTACTGCCGAAGCCGCTGCGGCGACCGCCGAGCCGATCGACGCGGTGGCGAATCGCGCCCCGCCGAAACTCGATACCGGCGACTATTTCCTCGAGGACGTGCGCCGCACGCTCATCGCCAAGTTCGGCGAGAAGCCCGGCGACGGACGCAACAGCGTCTACGGCGGCGGCCTGTGGGTCCGCACTTCGCTCGACCCGACGCTGCAGTCGGCGGCGGAGAAGGCGCTGCGCGACGGGCTGG
>JBBSFF010000201.1:0-4808 GCA_038238995.1 Sphingomonadales bacterium | reverse complement strand
TCATGCCGGTGAAGTTCGCCTCGATCGTCGTGGCCGCGATCTGCGACGCCGAGCCCTTCATTTCCTTGCCCGCCAGATTACCGGCGAGCTTGCCGAGCGCGCCGCCGGGCAGCTTCGGTGCCTTGATGTTCGGCAGCAGCCCGGTCGTATTCGCGACGATCGCATCGGTCAGCTTCTTGAGCGGCGATGCCGCCGGGTTCGCCAGCCGGGCGAGCGCCATCGGATCGCGCGCATAATCCCCGGGCTGCGGCGCAGCGAGCACCGCCGTCCACCGCTTGGTGTATTCGGCGGCGTACAGCTGGCCGAGTTCGCCGGTATCGAGCGCGGCCTGCGCGGCACCGCTCGCCCCCAGCATCCAGCGGTCGGCGTCGAGCGCCCGGCCGATGCCCGCGACGTTCGGGATGAACCCCGCCGCGAAACCCTTTTTGGTGAACAGGAACGGCACCTTGAGCGCGGCGAGTTCGCCCGGGTTGGCGAAGGCATCGGCTTCGCCCTTCAGGATGCCGTCGCCGACCAGCCGCCAGTCGTCACCCGACACCTGCTGCTTCATCAGCGCGAGCGCGCGTTCGGCGGGCGACATCGCCGCCATCGTCGCTTGGCCGCGCGCGACCAGCCCCGCATCGAGCAGCGGCCCGGTTAGTTGCCGCCCGAAGCTGCCCGGATCGGCGAGCAGCGCCTTGGCATGGCCGATGATGCGCGCCCGCGTCGGCGCATTTTCCTCCCCCGGCAACGCGCGCGCGGTCAGGTCGTCCTCGAGCCAGCGCAGGATATACGCGTCGTCGCGCTTCGCCCCGGCGCGGTTGCCGAGCATCAGATAGACCTTGAGCGGCTCGTACACCGCGACCGGGTCGGTCCCCGCCGCCGTCAGCGCCGCCTCGGCGGTCGTGATCAGCCGCGGCAGCAGGTAGCGTTGCAGACCGTCGTAATAGGCGCGGCTCGATTCGTCGGCGAGGCTCGACCGGTACAGCGCGCGTTCGCCGAACGGCTTGTGCACGGCGGCGGTCGCGCCGTACGGCAGGCGGTCGCGCAGCGAATCGAGCAGATCGAGCGGCTCTGCCGCCGACGCGCCGAGCGAGACCTTGTCGCCCGCGTCGAGCCCCTTGCTGCCCTCACCAAGCGACGTCGCGGCGGCGAGCGTTTCGTCCTGCCCCTTCGAGTTGGCGAGGTAGCTCCAGATCAGCGCGATCAGCAGCAGGAGGGCGATCAGCCCGCCACCGATCGCCACGCCCAGCTTGACCATCCGGTCGCGCCGCCGCCGCGCGAGGTTCGGCCCGGCGAGCCCGGCTTCGGCGATGACGACGTCGGACAGCAATTTGTTGACGAAGAACGCGCGCGGGCTCGACGGTCGCGCGCGCGTGCCGGTGCCGAGCGTCCCGGCGAGGTCGCCGAGCAATCGGTCGAACGGCGTTCCCTGCTGGACGCCGCTGGTGAAGTAGAAGCCACGCAGCCGCGCACCGCCGAAGCCCTTGGCGCCGCCAGCGGTCGCTCCGGCTTGTGCCGCGCGCGCCCCGAACACGCCGTCGAGCAGCCGGACGATCCGCGCGCGCAGGTCGATGAAGCGCGCCGGAAAGGTCAGCGCCGCGCCGCGCCGGATCGGATCGCTCTCGGCCTGCATTCGCGCGGGCAGCCGGTCGGCGAGCGCCTGGACGACGTCGTCGTAGCCGCCCGCGAGTTCGGCGACGCTCGGCCGCGCCGCGACGAGCGGCAGCGTATGGCCGACGACCGACCGCCGCCCCTCGACCGACAGGTCGTCGAAGAATTCGACGAAGCCCGCGACGAGGTCGGCCTTGGTGAACAGCACATAGACCGGGAGTTCGAGCCCGAGTTCGCGCCCCAGCTCGGCGATGCGCTCGCGGATCGCGACGATATGCTTGTCGAGCCCATCGGCCGACACCCGCGCGATCTCGTCCAATCCCATCGCGACGATGATGCCGTTGAGCGGCTGCATCGGTCGCGCCTTCTTCAGCGAGCCGAGGAAGCTCGTCCAGCCCTTGGCATCGGCGTCGGCGCTCGAATCCTGGCTCGTGTACCGCCCGGCGGTATCGATCAGCACCGCCTCGTCGGCGAACCACCAGTCGCAGTTGCGCGTGCCGCCGACGCCCGCCGCGGCTTCGTCGTTCAACAGCCGCAGCCCCGATTTCTGGATCAGCGTCGTCTTGCCCGCGCCCGGTGGCCCGATGATGACGTACCACGGCGACGCGTACAGCGATCCCTTCCCTCCCGCCTTGGCGCGGTCGAGCGCGGCCTTCATCTTGCCCCCGATCGCCTCGCCCTCGAGATCGGCGGGCCCCGCCATCGCGGCGGCGAGCGCCCTCTCGGCCGATCGCTTGCGGAACCAGCGGATGCCCGCGACGACGGCGAAGATCAGCCAGACGAGCCCGATCGCCCACCACCGCGCAGGCAGCAGCACCCCGACGAGCGGCCCGCACAGGAAGAACAGGATCAGCGTGACGAGCAATGTCGCGCCGACCGCAAGGGTCCACCAGTTGCTGAAAAAGCGTTTCACAGCGGCCATTATTCGCTCCGCGGCAGGATGAGTTCGACCCGGCGGTTCTTCGCCTTGGCGTCGGCGGTGTCGCCGCGGTCGACCGGCTCGCGGTCGCCGCGTCCTTCGGCCGACAGCCGCGACCCGTCGACGGTCTGGACCAGCAACCCCTTGACCGATGCCGCGCGCGCCTCGCTCAACGCCAGATTGTCGGCGTAGGTCGCCGCGAGCGCACCCTTGATCGGGTCGGCGTCGGTGTGCGCGACGACCGCGATCGCCCCGGGCTCGGGCTTGAGCGCCGCCCCCGCCTCGGCGATCAGCGGTTGGTACTCGATGGCGACGTCAGCCGCGCCCTTGTTGAACATGCCGGGCGGCAGACCCGGGCACGCCGAAATCACGAGGCGGATGGTCGCCCCATCGTCCTTGGCCTCGATGCATTTGCTCGTCAGCCGCGCGCGGACCCGCTCGAGCTGCCCCGACGGTCGGGCGACATCGCCGCCGACGCGGTCAATCGTCGCCGGGGCGACCGGCGGCAGCTGGCGCAGCGCCAGCCACGCCGGGTGGTCACGGCTGTCGAGGAACAATTTCGCGCCGAGAAACGCGAGCAGCAGCAGCGCCAGCACCGCCGCCGCGACGATCGCCGCCCGCACCAGCCAGCCGAGCCGCGGCATCGGCGTCGGCACCCCGTGCCACATTGGCGACAGGTCGGTTTCGGGGCGTGGGCGGATATCGCTCAGCCGGTTGTAGATCGCCGCCATCCGCGCCGACACCTGCGCATTGCCGTCGGGCAGAGTCCGGAGCCGCCCCTGGAAACCGACCGCGAGGCACGCGTGATAAAGCTCGAGCATCTCGAGATGCGCGGCGGGCTTCGCCAGCATCGTGTCGAGGATGGTGAAGAACTGGTCGCCGCCGAACGCCTGGCCGAAGCTGACGACGACGAGGCTGCGCCGCGGCCAGTCGCTGTTCGCCCCGCCCGGCAGGTTCTGGACGATGTCGTCGACCGTCGCGAGTACGGCGTAGCGCGCGCGGGCGTTGTCCTCCGACGACAGGCCGAGGCCGGCGAGCGTTTTTTCGAACGCCTTCGCCTCGCCGTCGGCGCGTGTTCGTAGCCGGGCGACATCGGCGACCTGCCGGTCGGCCTGGACCGCCGCCGCGAGCGCAAGCAGCCGCGCCGCCGCCGCCATCAGCGGATTGCGCACGCGCATCGGCGCGTCGATCGGCGGCACGTCGTCGTCGGCGAACCCGCGCGCCGCCATCGCCTTGTTGACCGGCGACGGCGGCGCGGCCGCTTGCCCGGGGACCGGCTGAAATCCCGTCGGCGGCGGCGCGCCGGTGGCGCCACCCTGGGCGGCGGCCAGCGGCGACGGGCGGAACACCGTCTTCTGTCCCGGGACCGGTGGTTTGCCGTCGCTCATCGCCCCGCCCTCATCTCGATTGCTTCCGCACGCACCAGAGTTCGAGCGCCAGATCGGGCCAGTCGCCGGCGATATACAGGCCGAGCGCGGGCGCGGTGGCGAAGTCGCGCCAGTCGGGATGCGACCGGTCGAGTTCGAAGTAAATATAGTTCGGCAACGTCCGGATCTGCGACGGCGGCGTGCCGACCGCCGCGAGCGGCACCCCCGGCAGCGCCGCCTGGACGAGCTGCTGCATCTTCGCAACCGAGCCGATCTTGACGACCGACGGCAGCGTCCGCCGCACCTCGTCGCCGGGCTTGCGCGTCGACACCGCCAGATAGAAGCGCCCCTGGTCGTACAACCCGCGGTCGGTGATCGTCGAAACGTACGCGCCGGGCTGGATCAGCTTGAGCTCGAGCTGGACCGCCGAGCGGCTAAACTCGGTCGACAGGCCCGCGCGCAGCGCCTCGATCACCGGACGGAACGTCATCTCGAGGTCTTCGTGATCATAATCGGGGAAGCGTTCGGGACGCCGGTCGGCGCGGGTGAAGGTCGCGAGCTCGCCCGCCATCGCGACGAAATCGCTGAACAACCGCTCGGGATGAACGCGCTCGAGCCGCTGGAGATGGCGCAGCAGCGGTTGCCAGCGGTTGAGCAGCTGGAGCAGCAGATACGCCGCGAACGTCTCGGTCCCGCCCTCGGTCCCCTCGACCGCGCGCAGCGACAATTCCTCCTGACGGCTTTCGAGCCGCCCGAGGATGTCGACGAGGAACCCCGCCATCGTCGGCGATGCACGGATGTCGAGCAGCGGCGGGATATACGCGTCGTCCCAGATCACGCGCTTCGAGCTCAGTTCGCGAATGCGCGCGAGCCCAAGCTTGGTCCGCCCGGCGAGGTCGGCCTCCTCGATGCCGAAGCGCAGGTTGGGC
>JBBSFF010000200.1:0-4812 GCA_038238995.1 Sphingomonadales bacterium | reverse complement strand
CCTGATCGAGCCGCCGGTGTCGGTCCCCGTCGCGCCTGCGCACAGTCGTGCCGCGACCGCCGCCGCCGACCCGCCCGACGACCCGCCCGGCACCAGCGGCCGGTTCGACCCCCGCGCGCGCCACGGCGAGACGACGTTGCCGAAGGCGCTGGTTTCGTTCGACGACCCCATCGCGAACTGGTCCATGTTGAGCTTGCCGAGCATCCCCGCGCCGTCGGCGAACAGCCGGGCGGTCACGGTCGACTCGTACGGCGGCACGAAGCCTTCGAGGATCCTCGACCCCGCCGTCGTCTGGACGCCCTTGGTCGCGAACAGGTCCTTGATGCCGAGCGGGATGCCGCTCAGCGGCTTGGCCGTCCCGTCCGCCAGCGCCGCGTCGGCCGCGGCGGCGGCGGCGCGGGCATGGTCGGGGGTCTCGACGATGAAGGCGTTGAGTGCCCGCGCCGCCTCGACCGCGGCGATGTGCTGGCCGGTCAGCTCGACCGCCGAGAAGGTCTTCGCCCGCAGCCCGTCGCGCATCGCCGCCAGCGTCAGGCCGGTGAGGCCGGTCATCACTCGATCACCTTCGGCACCGCGAAGAACCCCGTCTCGCTCGCGGGGGCGTTCGCCAGCACCGCGTCGCGCACCCCCCCGTCGGTGACCACATCGTCGCGCCAGCGGAGCACGTTGGGGATCACCGCGGTCATCGGCGCGACCCCGGTCGTGTCGACCTCCCCCAGCTGCTCGATCCACCCCAGGATGCCGTTGAGCTCGGCGACGAGCGGCTCGGCCTCGCCCGGCGCGAGCGCGATCCGCGCGAGGTGCGCGATGCGGGTGACGGTGGCGACGTCGACGGACATGGGTGGCTACGGGACCCCTCGGGTTGAGCGAGGGCGGGTAGCATGGGGGTCGGGCGCGCTCAAGCCGGGGGAGAACGAGGCGAAAGTCACACACCTTCACACGACGACCGGGTTTTTCAGTCCGGGGTGAAAGTCACACAACTTCGCACGACGACCGGGTTTTTCACCCCCGCGGCGGGGTGAAGGTCACACAACTTCGCACGACGACCGGCTTTTTCGCCCCCGTGACGCGGGGTGAACCCATGACCGTCCGCTCATCGCCGCTCGCCCATCGCCGCGCGATACCGGCGGAACACCGCCGCGTTGGCAATCGCCTGCGCCTCGACCGCCGGGTCGATCGGGCGTCTGTCGCTCGCGTCGAGCCGCGCCTGCCATTCGGCCCACGCATCGGTCTCGCCGTCGCGCGGGAAGGGCGGGGCGGCGGGGGCCAGCACATGGATCGGTCGGGTCGTCATCGCGTCGTCTCCTCCTTGCATCAACAGGAGAACATCTCACGAACGACGGGGTGTAGGACAGCGGATTCTACGCGACCCGGGTCACGGTCAGCGTCCCCCCGGGGGTCGCCGCGATGAGGTCGGCGGCGGGGGCAATGCCCCCGCCGCCGACCCCCAGCCAGTCGGCCCAGCGGTCGCGCGGCATGATGACGATCTGGCGGCTGTGATACGGCGCGATGTCGGGTCCGGGGTCGCAGGTGAGCATGGTGAACGCCTCGCTTTGCCTCGTTTCCTCACCCGTCGTCATCCCCGCGACCCGAAGGGCAACGCGCTTGCGTAACGCGGGGACGCATAACCCCGAACGGTCGTGATTATGGGTCCCCGCCTGCGCGGGGATGACGGCGCTTGGTTGGTCGGGAACCGCGCCGACCGTCTTCCACAGCCCGGCGATCGCGAACAGCGCGCGCGGTTCGGGGTCGTCGACGGTGAACAACCACTTGGTCTTGCGCCTGGCGGGGGGCTCGGCGGCGGTGAATTCGTAGAAGCCGTCGACCGGAATCAGGCAGCGCCCCTGTTCGCGTCCCGGCGCGGCGGAGTTGCCGAAGCGCCGCCCCTCCGACCGGTAGTTGTACACAGGCCGCCCGCCGATCCCGGCCCAGCTCCACCGCCGCTGGACGAGCTCGACCGCGTCCCCGCGCATGCGGACGATCGCGGCGGGGTCGGTGATGCGGATGCTGTCGGTCGTCAGGTTCGGCAGCCCCTCGGGGAAGGTGAGGGGGATCTTGAGCTGGCCGAACGCCTCGACGATTTCACCGAGAGCGCGGAGACGGGCGGCTTCGTTGCACATCGAGGCGGCCTAACGATTCAGCGCAGCTAAATCGAGGCTCAAGCCGAGATCGGCCGACGCGGCCAGCAGCCGCGTCCGACGGCGCGGCTTTCCGCGACGGGCTTTGCTTCAAAGCCGGAGAGCGACTTGACCCGGGTTTGTTCTCGCACTATTATCGCAATTATGCGTGTGATCCTATGATCATCGACTATTGGCGGCGTCTGCCTACCGTGCCGGGGTCGGATCGCTTTGGAGTTTGCTGTTTGGACGAAGTGTTAGAGCGTTCGGGCTATAGCGTTAGAGGTATAGCTAACCATATTTTAGACCTTGCTGACGGCTTGAATTTCGGCGTCACGAACATGGCACTAAATAAGTTGATCTATTTTGTTTATGAGGCCTTTTTTCTCCAGCAAAAGAAGTTGCTTACAAACGCGAGGATCGAGGCTTGGGAGCACGGTCCCGTTTTTAGGGAAGTGTATCAAGATTTCAAGAAATATGCCGATAAACCGATCAAAGATCGCGCAAGGTTCTATTCAGTCGACAGCGGTGAGCTAGAAATATCATCAGCTAATCTTACCGTTGAAGATAGTAAATTTTTGACGGAAGTGATTGTTCCGCTGCTACCTTTGTCAGCATCCAAGTTGCGGGAAATATCGCATGCCAAGGATGGTCCATGGTGGACGGTATGGTGGTACGATGGCTACGCTAACCCAGGTATGGAAATTACGCCCGAAACAATTCTCGCTGCGAGCCGACACGGAGGAGACATATGAAGTCACCTGAACAACGGGTCGCGGAGATTCGGCGCCCGCCTACTTTAGCTAATTGGGTACGCCTCAACGCACAGAGCCGAGACGACACGAAATTGGCAATTGTCAAGTTCGCGATAACTAAGCCGACGATTGATCTGAGTCCTATCGGCAAAATCATTGGCGATTTCGTGACGATGGCGACTACCGTGCTTAACGTTAGAAAGGCTATCAACCGGCTCGCTGATGCGCGGGTGGCCAAGCTGGGCCGTGAGATTATCGAGGTATTATTGCCATGGTTGGGTCAAGAAAACATATCCGGAATTAGAGCGTTCGATTCTTGGAGTGTTCCTTATCCAATAGGACGAGGAATCATCATTCCTGTGAAGCCGACTTTTACTTTTAATCGGTCTGGAAAACTGACGCCAGTATTTTTGATTTGTTGGGCAACGATGCCTTTTACGGGCTTCCAGCTTCAATTATTGTCGACGATTATTCGGCGAGCAATACTGTCCCAGGAAGGTTTCGAAGGGTCTGATGCCCTCGTCCTTTTTGTACCTCGTCATAAGTTCTCAAAGAGCGAGCGGTGGGTCAGGCCAATGTGGGTCAGTAAGATGGGAGCTCTCACTGACCGCGAACTTCTTGAGCAATTCGACCGCTTCGGCAATGCCTTGGACGACGCGGTTCCAATCATCTTGAACGAGCTTGCTCGTCGGGGAGAAAGGTAGCTCATCCCAACAACCCCCGCAAATACCCCCCGTGAAACTCCGCTCGACCTTCGCCACCGCCTCCGGCGTCCCCACCGCGACGATCTCCCCCCCCTTGTCGCCCCCGTCCGGCCCCAAGTCGATGACCAAATCGGCGTTCCAGCCGACCCATCGCCCCATCACCCCCGCAACGTCTCGACCACAGTCGGCGTCCCGGACCCGGCGGCGCGGGCGAGGTCGGTGTCGAACGTGACGAACGCATCCCTGCCGTGGCTGACGCACAGATGGATCATGTCGGCGAAGTCCGCGCCTGCGGCGTAGCGCGCGATGGCCCAGCGCATCTGCGGCTCGTCGGTGAGGTGGATGCCGGGGGCGTCGAGCAGATCGCCCAACGATGTGGCGATCAGGTCGCGCGGCAGCCGGTAGCGCGAGCGCAGGACCCATTCGGTTTCGAGCAGGACGGTCACCGGCACGAAGACGCCGTCGATGACGAGGCGCTCGGCGACCTGCCGTTGCGCGGGATCGTCGCCGATGATCAGGCGGACGACGATGTTGGTGTCAGCGGCCTTCACGGCGGTCGTCTTCGGCCCAAGTGTCGCGGAACATCTGGTCGATCGCCGCGTGCCAGTCCGCCTCGTCATAGCGCGGACCGGTATAGTTGATGCGCGCGCGGAGCGAGGCGAAGACCTCGGCGTTGGTCCGCTTCTTCACCGGGGTCGACGTGGCCCGCAACAGGACGCCGTCGGGGGTCTCGACGACTTCGATGTCGGTGTCCGCCGTCCAGCCGCGCGTATCGCGGACATGCTGCGGCAGCGCAAGCTGGCCGTCGGGGGAGAGGCGGACGTGGGCGTTCATGCGCCGACGATACGGGCGGCGCGGGGACGACGCAACCGGCGGCGGGTCACCCTCACCGCGCCGCGCTGGCGCGCGAGTCGTCCGCTCCCCTCGCGGGAGCGGAGAGGAGGTGCTTGAGATATCCCCCCGTGAAACTCCGCGCGACCTTCGCCACCGCCTCCGGCGTCCCCGTCGCGACGATCTCGCCCCCTTTGTCCCCCCCGTCGGGCCCGAGGTCGATGACCCAGTCGGCGGTCTTGATGACTTCGAGATTGTGTTCGATGACGACGACGGTGTTGCCGTGGTCGACGAGGGCGTGGAGGACTTCGAGGAGTTTGCGGACGTCCTCGAAGTGGAGGCCGGTGGTCGGTTCGTCGAGGATGTAGAGCGTCTGGCCGGTGGCGCGGCGGGCGAGTTCCTTGG
>JBBSFF010000199.1:0-4818 GCA_038238995.1 Sphingomonadales bacterium | reverse complement strand
GATCGCCGAGGCGAGCCACGGCGACACCGTCGTCGTTACCAAGTCGACCGTCCCCGTCGGTACCGGCGACGAGGTCGAGCGCATCCTCCGCGACGCGAACCCGAACGCGCAGTTCACGGTCGTGTCGAACCCCGAATTCCTGCGCGAGGGCGCGGCGATCCGCGACTTCAAGTTCCCCGACCGGATCGTCGTCGGGACCGAGGACGATGCCGCGCGCGCGGTGATGACCGAGATCTACCGCCCGCTGTTCATCAACTCGTCGCCGCTGCTGTTCACTGCGCGCCGCACCGCCGAGCTGATCAAATACGCGGCGAACGCCTTCCTCGCGACCAAGATCACCTTCATCAACGAGATCGCCGACCTGTGCGAGGCGGTCGGCGCGAACGTCCAGGACGTCGCGCGCGGCATCGGTCTCGACAACCGCATCGGCGCGAAATTCCTCCACGCCGGCCCGGGTTACGGCGGGTCGTGCTTCCCCAAGGACACGCTCGCGCTGATCAAGACGGCGCAGGACTTCGGCACGCCTATGCGGATCGTCGAGACCGTGGCCGCGGTCAACGACCAGCGCAAGCGGGCGATGGCGCGCAAGGTCGTCGCGGCGTGCGACGGCTCGGTCCGCGGCAAGACGATCGCCGTCCTCGGGCTGACGTTCAAGCCGAACACCGACGACATGCGCGATTCGCCCGCGATCGCGGTAGTGCAGGCGCTCCAGGACGGCGGCGCGCAGATTCGCGCGTTCGACCCCGAAGGCGTCGAGCAGGCGAAGCTCGTCCTTACCGGGGTCGACTATGCGACCGATCCGTACGACTGCGTCGCCGGGGCGGACGCGACGGTGCTGATGACCGAATGGGACGCGTTCCGCGGGCTCGACATGGACCGCATCAGCAAGGCGATGGCGCACCCGGTGCTCGTCGACCTGCGCAACGTCTACCGCCCCGACGAAATGGCGCGGCGCGGCTTCGTCTACTCGAGCGTCGGGCGCTAGGGCGGCTCGGCCCGAACCCACCTTGCGCGGGCGGGCGGCGTCCGGTTATAGCCGGAGCTTCGCGGAGTCGTGGGTGAGCGGCTGAAACCAGCAGTTTGCTAAACTGCCGTACTGGGTAACCGGTACCGAGGGTTCGAATCCCTCCGACTCCGCCATCGCCGGCCATGGCTGCAACGACGAACTGAGGCGGCGGCGATCCGCCACGACCACCGCCGGTTCAGGGGAGACGAACGATGCGCGACAATCCGATCGGCCTCGACGGCTTCGAGTTCGTCGAGTTCACCGGTCCCGATCCGCAAGCGCTCGCCGCGCTGTTCGAGGCGATGGGCTTCACCCATGTCGCGACGCACCGGTCGAAGGACGTCCGCCGCTATGCGCAGGGGGGCATCAACTTCCTGCTCAACATGGACACCGCCGGCCAGGCGGCCGTGTTCCGCAACGCGCACGGGCCGAGCGCCAACGCGATGGCATTCCGCGTCCACGACGCGCGCCACGCCTTGACGCTCGCGGTCGAGCGCGGCGCGACCCCGGTGACCGGGCCGGTCGGGCCGATGGAGCTCAACATCCCGGCGATCGAGGGCATCGGCGGTTCGAACCTCTACCTCGTCGACCACGCCGGCGAACACGAGATCTATGACGTCGATTTCCGCCCTACAGGGGCCGGGGTCGACGACCACTCGGTCGGGCTGCACACGCTCGATCACCTGACGCACAACGTCAATCGCGGGCGGATGGCGCACTGGGCGGCGTTCTACGAGACGATCTTCGACTTCCGCCAGATCCGCTATTTCGACATCGAGGGCCAGTCGACCGGTCTGTTTTCCAAGGCGATGACCGCCCCCGACGACAAGATCCGCATCCCCTTGAACGAAAGCCAGGACGAGCACAGCCAGATCGAGGAGTTCCTCCGCGCGTACAAGGGCGAGGGCATCCAGCACCTCGCGCTCGCCACCGACGACATCTTCGCGAGCGTCGACAAGCTCCGCGCCAACGGTATCCGCTTTCAGGATTCGCCCGACACGTATTTCGACCTGATCGACGCGCGGCTGCCCGGCCACGGCCACGACGTCGCCGCGATGCGTGCCCGCCGCATCCTGATCGACGGCGCGCCCGAGACCGGCGGCGGGCTGCTCCTCCAGATTTTCACCGAGAACATGGTCGGGCCGATCTTTTTCGAGATCATCCAGCGCAAGGGCAACGACGGCTTCGGCGAGGGCAATTTCAAGGCGCTGTTCGAAAGCCTCGAGCTCGATCAGGTCCGCCGCGGGGTGATCCCGGGCAAGGTCGAGGTATGACCGTTCCCTTCGCCACGCGCCGGATCCACCACGTCGCCTACCGCTGCCGCGACGCGAAGGAGACGGTCGAGTTCTACGCCCGCGTTCTCGGCTTCCGCTACACCAACGCCTTCGCCGAAGACCACGTGCCGTCGACCGGCGCGTACGACCCGTACATGCATGTCTTCCTCGATTGCGGCGGCGGCAATGTCGTCGCCTTCTTCGAATTGCCGAACCAGCCTGATATGGGCCGCGATCCGAACACCCCGGAATGGGTCCAGCACCTCGCCTTCGAGGTCGCCGATTTCGCCACGCTCAAGCGCGCCAAGGTGCATATCGAGGCGCAGGGCATCGACGTCCTCGGCCCGACGTTCCACGGCATCTTCCGCTCGATCTATTTCTTCGACCCCAACGGCCACCGGCTCGAGCTCGCGTGCGACATCGGCACGGCGAACCAATATGCCGAACTCGCACGCGTCGCCGGGCCGATGCTCGACGAGTGGAGCGTGACCAAGACCGCCCCGCGCCATGCCGACTGGCTCCACGTCGATCCGGGATCACTGACCGAATGAAACTCGCCAGCCTCAAGCACGGCCGCGATGGGCGGCTCGTCGTCGTGTCGGACGACCTCGCGTGGTGCGCCGCCCCGCCACCGGCGTGGCCGACGCTTCAGGCCGCGCTCGACGACTGGCACCACGCCGAACCGGTCCTGCGCGGGGTCGCCGAGAGCCTCGCGCACGACGCCGTCCCGCACAGCCGCTTCCACGAGCGCGACGCCGCCGCGCCGTTGCCGCGCGCGTACCAATGGGCCGACGGCTCGGCGTATGTGAACCATGTCGCGCTCGTCAGGCAGGCGCGCAGGGCGGAGATGCCCGCGACCTTCTGGACCGACCCGCTGATGTACCAGGGCGGGTCGGACCATTTCCTCGCCCCCCGCGACCCGATCGCCTTCGTCGACGACAACTGGGGGCTCGACCTCGAAGCCGAGGTCGTCGTCGTCACCGGCGACGTGCCGCGCGGGGCGGGCCGCGACGTGGCCCTCGCCGCGATCCGCCTCGTCGGGCTGGTCAACGACGTCTCGTTGCGCGGGCTGATCGCGCCCGAGCTCGCCAAGGGCTTCGGCTTCGTCCAGTCGAAACCGGCGAGCGCGCTGTCGCCGGTGTTCGTCACCCCCGACGCGCTCGGCGACCGCTGGCGGGACGGCAAGCTCCACGGCGTGCTGTCGGTCAACCTCGACGGAGCGCCGTTCGGGCGCGCCGACGCAGGCGAGGACATGACCTTCGACTTCGGCACGCTGATCGCCCATCTCGCCAAGACCCGCGCGATCGGCGCGGGGAGCGTGATCGGCTCGGGAACGGTCAGCAACCGCGGGGCCGACGGCGGGCCCGGCCTGTCGGTCGCAGCGGGCGGGCGCGGCTACAGCTGCATCGCCGAGGTCCGCGTCGTCGAAACGATCACCGGCGGGGCGGCGACGACGCCGTTCCTGCGCCCGGGCAATACCGTACGGATCGAGATGCTCGACGACCGGCACCACTCGATCTTCGGCGCGATCGAGCAGACCATCGTCGCCGACTGATCGGGTCCGCCGGCGCTTAAGTTCACACAAATGCCGCTTAATTCGCGTTTTTCGTGAACTTAAGGCCGGATTGCCTTGCGGCGGGCGACTTCGCGCGCAGATCAGCAAGCCAGAAGCACGTCGTGTAGGAGAGCGAAATCTTACGCCGCAATACCGTCGAGCGTCGCCATCGCCGCGTCCGACAGTTCGATGGCAGCGACGCCAAGGTTCTCGCGCAGGTGGCCGAGCGACGAGGTGCCGGGGATCAGCAGGATGTTCGGCGAGCGGCGCAGAAGCCACGCGAGAGCGACCTGCATCGCGGTCGCGCCGAGCGACGCCGCGACCGTGTCGAGCACGCCCGACTGTAGCGGCGCGAAACCCCCGAGCGGAAAGAACGGCACATAGGCGATCCCCGCCGCCGCGAGATCGTCGATCAGCGCGTCGTCACCGCGATGCGCAAGGTTATACTGGTTCTGGACGCAGGCGAGCTCGACGATGCCGCGCGCCGTCGCGACCTGCGCGGACTTCGCGTTACTGATCCCGAGATGACGGATTAGCCCTTGCCGCTGGAGATCGGCAAGCACGGTCAGGGGTTGCTCGATCGGCCCTTCGGCGGGGCCGTGCGCGTCGAACATCAGTCGCAGGTTGGCGACGTCTAGGACATCGACCCCGAGGTTGCGGAGGTTGTCGTAAACCGCCGCCGTCAGATCGGCCGCCGACATCGCCACGTTCCACGACCCGTCGTCGCCGCGCCGCGCGCCGAGCTTGGTGACGATCGTCAGCCGGTCGGAATAGGGATGCAGCGCCTCGCGGATGATCTGATTGGTGACATGCGGACCGTAATAGTCGCTCGTGTCGATGTGGTCGACTCCCGCCGCGACGGCCTCCCGCAGCACGGCGACCGCCGCGGCGCGGTCCTTCGGCGGTCCGAACACGCCGGGCCCGGCGAGCTGCATCGCGCCGTATCCGAGACGGTGGACGGTGCGCGTGCCGAGCGCGAAGGT
>JBBSFF010000198.1:0-4860 GCA_038238995.1 Sphingomonadales bacterium | reverse complement strand
TCGGCGAGGGCCGCGGCCACGTCATCGTTTCGGGCGAGTATTTCAAGCAGAAGGAGATCACGACGATCGACCGCGCCTGGAATAACACCGGATTCTTCCAGATCGACAATCCCGCATACAGCGCCGCCGCCTGCACCGACAGCAACCCGGCGACGCTGTGCGTCAACGCGCGGCTGATCCAGCCGGGTATCGGCACCGGCATTTTCGCGCCGGGTGGCCTGATCATCAATTCGTCGCTCAATCCGGCCTCGCTGCGTGGCACGTATTTCGGGACGATCAACCCCGCGACCGGCAAGGCCGTGACGGGTACGGCACTGATCCCGACGACTGCGCAAAGCGGGCAGTGGCTGGTCGGCAATGACTATAAGTATTTGAGCTCGGGTCACGTCGGCACCGCGAGCCTGCTTCCGTCCGAAACACGTCGGAACGTGTTCGGTCGCGTAAGCTGGAGCTTCGCGCCGTGGCTCAACGTCTTCGCTCAGGGCAGCTATGCCTATTACGGCGGCACAAGTTTCTATCAACACACGTTCACGCCCGCCCCGACGTCGCTCACCGCCGCCAACACGACGCCGACGACGTCGATCAAGGTCGACAATGCGTTCCTGCCCGACAACATCCGCGCGGCGCTGGTCGCGGCGAACGCCACATCGATCGCAGTCGGTTTCGGCAACGACGGCATCCCGCCGCAGGGCAGTAACAACAAACGCGAGGTCTATCGCTACGTCGTCGGGACCGACGGGGCTTTCGCGGCGCTCAACCGCGAGTGGAAATGGAACGCCTATTACCAGCGTGGCGTAACCAAGACCGACGAGTTGCTCACCAACGCGTGGAACTACGTGCGCCTCAACAATGCCACCGACGCGGTCGTCGCGGCGGCGGGTAACGTCGGCGGCTATGCGGCGGGTTCGATCGTCTGCCGCGTCAACGTCGATGCGATCACGACCAACGACGACCGGGCGTGCGTTCCGATCAACCGTCTGGGTATCGGCGGCGTGACGAAGGAGGCGCTCGACTACATCCTGTACAACGGTCGCCAGCCCGAGCGCTTTCAGCGCCTGACGCAGGACGTCGCGGCGATCAACTTCTCGACGAACAACCTGTTCGAAATCTGGGCAGGCCCGGTCAGCATCGCGTTCGGTGGCGAGTATCGCAAAGAAACCGTAAAGGGCACGGTCGACCCGCTGTTCGCGCCGTCGATCGTCAATGGCGTGACCACCCCCGGCTGGATCTACGGCAACTACGTGGCGACCAACGGTAGCTACGACGTCAAGGAAGGGTTCGCCGAAACCGTCATCCCGATCATCAAAAACATGGATTTCAACGGCGCGGTCCGCGTGACGAGCTATTCGACCTCGGGTCTGGTGACGACATGGAAGGCCGGCCTGACATGGCAGCCGATCGAGGACATCAAGTTCCGCGGCACGATCAGCCGCGACATTCGCGCCCCGAACCTAGGCGAGCTGTATTCGCCCGGAGCCGGCGCGACCAACGCCGTCACCGTGCCCAACGCGGCCGGCGTCCTCATCAGCGACCAATATATCAACTCGCAGGTCGGTAATACCGCGCTCGTTCCGGAAGTCGCGAAGACCTACGGCGTCGGTGCCGTGTTCACGCCGAGCTTCTTCTCCGGCTTCGCCGCGTCGGTCGATTATTACAAGATCGACATCAAGGGCGCGATCGCGTCGCTGTCGGCGCAGACGATCGCCGACCAATGCTATCTGCAGGGCAATAAGGATTCGTGCTCATTCATCTCGACGGCGGGCGGGCGCGGTGTGACCACCCCGGGGCTCGACATCATCAGCATCGATATCAAGCCGCTCAACTTCGTCGGCGTCCAGCAGGAAGGAATCGACTTCGAGGCGAGCTACCGGCGCGAGGTCGGGCCGGGCGCGGTACAGCTGCGCGCGCTCGCCAACTATGCGATCAAGTACGTCACGAACAACGGCATCGATCCGGCGCACGATTCGGCGGGAGAAAATTCGGGCCTCGGCGGGTTCAACCTGCCGAAATGGACCTACCGGGTTTCGGCTGCGTACAACCTGCAGAACGGCTTGTCGGTCGAAGCGGTCGGGCGCGGGATCAGCGGCGGTAAGTACGACAATAGCTACATCGTCTGCACCACCACCTGCCCGACCTCGACGGTCGCCAACCGCACCGTCAACGTCAACAGCATCGCCGGTCAGTGGAACCTCGATCTCAACGCCGACTATAAGTTCGTCGTGCGCGGGGTGAAGGCGGACGCGTTCCTGTCGATCCGCAACGTGCTCAACTCCGATCCGGTCCTCGTCGCGAACGGCCCGACCGGAAACAACACGCCGGCGTATCCGGAGACCAACCGCGCGCTTTACGACGTGCTCGGTCGCGTCTTCCGGCTCGGCATGCGCGTCGCGTATTGAGTCGAAATCGGGCGCTTAGTCCAACAATCATCTTTCGAGGGAGTGGCACGATGAAGAACGCCGATACGATCGCATCGATAGCACTGGCACTGGCGCTGGCGGCGGGTCTCGCCGGGTGTGGCACGAGTAACTCGACCGACAAAAAGAAGGCGGACGCGACCACGACGGCACCAAAGCTCGGCATCCGCCCCTACGGCGACGAGACGGTCAAGGTCGACATGACGAAGATCAAGAACCCCGATCTTCCCAAGGTCTACAGCTATATCGACAGCCACATCGACGACCATGTCGTCAACCTGCAGAAGTGGATTAAGCAGCCGTCGATCTCGAACACCGGCGAGGGCATCCAGGAATCGGCCGAGATGGTGAAGGGCTTCTTCGATGAGCTCGGTTGCCAGAAGACGCAGGTATTCGACCCCGGCAAGACCAAGTGGGGCTCGCAGGCGAACCCCGTCGTCTATGCCAAGTGCGACGAGGGCGCGAAGAAGACGCTCATCGTCTATTGGCAGGGCGATACCATGCCGGTCACGCAGCCCGACCTGTGGAAAGCGCCGCCGTTCGAGGGTCGGCTGGTCGAACAGGCGCCGTTCAAGAAGGTGCTGATCGGCCGCGGCGCGACCAATTCCAAGGGTCCGGAGATGACGTTCCTGAACGCGATCAGGTCGATCAAGGCGGTCACCGGCAAGCTACCGGTCAACCTGATCTTCGTCGTCGAGAGCGACGAAGAGCGCATGGACGTCGGCCTCAACGCGTTCATGACCAAGAACCAGGACCTCTTCAAGGGTGCCGAGGGCGTGTGGGGACCCGGCGGGTCGGAAGGCTGCCTGTTCGTCGAGCTGACGACGAGCGGTCACAGCTGGGGCCGCGGGCCGGACTATTCGGACATTCACGGGGCCAACAAGCTTTCGGTCGACAGCCCGGCGTGGCGGCACATCAAGATGCTCTCGAAGCTGGTCTCCGACGACGGCAACACGCCGTTGATCCCCGGCTTCACCGAGAATTATTTGCCGCTCACCGCGGAGGAGGACGCCGCGCTGCACAAGCGCGCCGAAAAATACGATCTCAAGCTGGCCGCGAAGAATTTGGGCGTGGCCCGCTTCATGTCGGACGATCCGTACGAGGTGCTCAAGGAGCGGTTGCATGGGCTGTCGATGAACCTCGACGGCATCTGGGGCGGCAACATGTTCGCCGGCGGGTCGGGCGCGATCCTGCCTAACAAGATCACGTCGAAGCATAATTTCCGCTACCGCGCGAACATGAACGGGCCGGACATCGCCCAGAAGCTGCGCAACTATCTCGACAAGCTCGGATACAAGGACGTCGAGATGCACATCGTTGGCGACGTGCCGTGGGCCAAGCGCGACACCGACAACGATCTCTCCCGCGCCAATGCCTATACGGCAAGTCTCTTCAAGGGCGGTCCGGGCGCGGCCCAGACCAGCGGCGGCGGCGGGGGCTACTGGCCGGCCTATCTCTTCTCGGGCAAGGAGACGAAGATCGATCTGCCGATCAGTTCGGCACGCGGCGGCACCGGCGGCAATGCGCACGCAGCGAACGAGTGGTACGCGATCGAGGGTTCGGGCACCCAGCTCGGGATGGCCAGCGCCGAGAAGATCGTCGCGACCGCGCTCTACACGTTCGCGGGCCTGAACGGCGAGGTTCCGAAGGACCTGAAAGTCAGCCAGGACCGCGGGTTCTAATCATGCCGAAGCCCCTCGCCTCCGTCGTTTGCACGCTTTTCCTGTCGCTGGCGCTCGTCGCCTGCGGCAACGGCGGCGGGGACGGCAAGGCGAATTCCGCCAAAGGACCCGGAACGCCCAAACTCGCGCTGCGCCCGAATGGCGACACGACGCTCACGCTCGACCGCACGAAGGTCCACAACGCCGATCTGCCGAAGATCTACGACTATATCGACACCCACTTCGACGCGCACGTCGACAACCTGCAGAAGTGGATTCGCCAGCCGTCGGTGTCGAACACCGGCGAAGGCATCCAGGAATCGGCCGAGATGGTGAAGGGCTTCTTCGATCAGCTCGGTTGCCAGCAGTCGAAGGTCTACGACGTCGGCAAGACGAAGTGGGGTCAGCAGGGCAACCCGGTCGTCTATGCCAAATGCGACGAGGGCGCGAAGAAGACCCTCGTGATCTACTGGATGTACGACACGATGCCGGTGACGCAGCCGGACCTGTGGAAAGCTCCGCCGTTCGAGGGGCGACTGGTCGATCAGGCACCGTTCAAGAAGGTGCTGATCGGTCGCGGCGCGGTCAATTCCAAGGGGCCGGAGATGGCCATGTGGAACGCGCTGATGTCGATCAAGGCGGTCACCGGCAAGCTGCCGGTCAACCTGATCTTCGTCGCCGAGGGCGACGAGGAGCGGATGTCGATGGGCTACAACAAGTTCATCACCTCGCACCCCGAACTCGTGAAGGGCGCGGACGCGATGTACACGTTCGGCTTCACCGGA
>JBBSFF010000197.1:0-4883 GCA_038238995.1 Sphingomonadales bacterium | reverse complement strand
GATCCGCGGCGGCAAGTCCGTCACGCTCGAGGCAACGGTGATCCAGCGCCCGACCGAACTCGCGCTGCGCGCCGCGACCGCCACCCCCGACGACAGCGACACGCCCGACACGCTGAAGTCGGCCCCCGGGGCGGAGGCGGCGAAGCAGAGCCTTGGCATCACGCTGACGCCGTTGACGCCGCAGGTGCGGACCGAACTCAAGCTGTCGCCGAGCGTGTCGGGCGTCGTCATCGCCGCCGTCAGCCCGAGCAGCGACGCGGCGTCGAACGGGCTTCAGCGCGGCGACGTCATCCTGTCGATCAACCAGGCGCCGACGCCGACGCCCGCCGCCGCCGCTGCCGCCGTCGCCGAGGCGCGCAAGGCAGGCCGCGACACCGTGCTGATGTTCGTCCAGCGCGGCGTGAATCCGCCGCGCTTCATCGGCATCAAGCTGGAACAGCCGAAGGCCAAGTAGGGGACCGCTGCGCGCTTCTGCGCCGTCATCCCCGCGAAAGCGGGGACGACGATAAGCGAGAGGTCGCCCCGCCCCTATTTCGCGGCGATGCTCGTCCCTTTCGGCAGGCAAAACCGCGTCTCGCTGTCGATCGTCGAATTCGCCTTGTACTTGGCGACATAGGCGTCCCATGCGGCGTCGTGCTTCGGGTTCGTGTCGCTACCATAGACGTGGAAGGTCACGTACGAACTCGCCGACGGCTTCATCCCGCCCTTCTCGGGGACCAGCGTCGGCCCGGTGACGAACGCGTCGTCCTTGAACCCGTGCGACGCATACCACGCCTTGTGATCCTTGACCGCGTCGAGAAAGCCCGCCGGGGTCCCCGCCGCGTTGAGCTTCGACACCCGCATCGTCACCATCTGGTCGGCCCCGCACACCCCGGCGGCGCTCGCCACGGTCGGGAGTAGCGCCACCAGCGCAGCGGTCAAAAACATCTTCATCGTCGTTTCCCCTCGATTGCCCGCGCATAGCTTACGCTGCTTTCGTGACGCTTCAAGCGCCGCTAGGGTTTGGCGCGTAACAAAGGATGACCGCGCATGGCCGACAGTATCTTCATCGGACTTGCGCGCGATGGGGGCGAGGAGCACCCGCAGACGCTCGTGCTGCGCCGCGCCAACCGCCACGGGCTGATCGCCGGGGCGACCGGCACCGGCAAGACGGTGACGCTCCAGGGCCTCGCCGAGGGCTTCAGCCGCGAAGGCGTGCCGGTGTTCCTCGCCGACGTGAAGGGCGACATCGCCGGCATGGCGATGACCGGGTCGGGCGATGCGGCGTGGACCGTCGCGCGGGCGAAGGAGGTCGGTCTCGACGACTATAAGTTCGAGGCGAACCCGGTTGTGTTCTGGGACCTGTTCGGGACGCAGGGCCACCCGATCCGAACGACGATCACCGAGATGGGGCCGCTGCTGCTCGCGCGGCTGATGGGATTAAACGACACGCAAGAAGGGGTGCTCGCGGTCGCGTTCAAATACGCCGACGACAACGGGCTGGCGCTGCTCGACCTCAAGGACCTACAGGCGATGCTCCTGTATTGCGCGGATAACGCGCCGGAGCTGGCGGCGAAGTACGGCAACGTCACGCGCGCCTCGGTCGGGGCGATTCAGCGCCAGTTGCTCCAGCTCGACAGCCAGGGCGGGAGCCATTTCTTCGGTGAGCCCGCGCTCGATATCCACGACATGATCGCGGTCGACGACAACGGGCGCGGGCAGGTCAACATCCTCGCCGCCGACCGGCTGATGCAGTCGCCGCAGCTGTACGCGACCTTCCTGCTGTGGCTGCTCAGCGAACTGTTCACCACCCTGCCCGAGGTCGGCGACCCGGCGAAACCCGTGCTCGTCTTCTTTTTCGACGAGGCGCATCTGCTGTTCGACGACGCGCCGAAGGCGCTGCTCGACAAGATCGAGCAGGTCGTCCGGCTGATCCGGTCGAAGGGCTGCGGCGTCTATTTCATCACCCAGAACCCGATCGATGTGCCCGATACCGTCGCGGGCCAGCTCGGCAATCGCGTCCAGCACGCGCTCCGCGCCTTTACCCCGCGCGATCAGGCGGCGGTCAAGGCAGCGGCGACAACCTTCCGGTCGAACCCAAACGTCGATGTCGCCACCGTCATCACCCAATTGAAGGTCGGCGAGGCGCTGGTCTCGACCCTCGGCGACGACGGCGCGCCGTCGCCGGTCGAACGGACGCTGATCGTCCCGCCGCGCTCGCGCGTCGGCCCGGTCACGCCGGCCGAGCGCAAGGTGATGATCGACACCTCACCGGTTGCGGGTAAGTACGAGACGCTCGTCGACCGCGAGAGCGCGTACGAGATCCTCAACGCGAAGTCGGCGGCGGCATAGGCGGCGGCCGACGCCACGGCGGCGCTGACCGCGCAGGAAAAGGCCGCCGCGATCGCGGCGAAGGCGCAGGCCAAGGCCGACGCCGATCTCGTGAAGGCCAACGCCGTCGCCGCGCGGGTCGCCGCCCGCCCTCAGCCGCAATCGATGGCCGAGAAGATCGCGCTGAGCGCCGCGAAATCGATGGCGTCGTCGGTCGGACGTCAGGTCGCGGGCAGCCTTGGTCGGTCGATCGGCGGTAGGGCCGGCGGGCAGGTCCTCGGCAACGTCGGCAGCACGCTGCTGCGCAGCATCCTCGGCAGCCTGTTCAAATAGCGGTCAGGCGCCGATCCGCGCCTCGGCGACCTTGGCGTTCGCCGTACCAACCGGGGCGGCCAGAAGTTCGCGCAGGAACGCTCCCTTGTTGACCGTCGAGGTCTTTGGGTCGCCCACGTTCGATCGGACGTTCGGGTCGATCTTCGCCGCGCCCGCCTTGTCGAGCAGGTTGGTCTCGGCCGGCGACTTCGGCGTGATCCTGACGCCGGGGCCGAACAGCGCCTCTGCCGCGTTGACCTGCGCATCGTCGGCGAGCGCGCGCGGCGCGCCGGGCCTCGGCGGCGCGAGGCTGAAGTCGGGCGGCACGATCAGCGGCGCGGCGCGGCTGATCGCGAATTCGTCGGGGGCGTTGCGGTTCGACATCCGGTTCTTGTGATGCGCGCAACCCGACAGGGCGACGGCGAGCGTTGCTGCGACGCCGGTTGCGACGGGGGACCAAGACTTCACGTGAGCGTACTCCTAGACCGGTTTCGCCGGTTGCGGCGCAATCGCGGCGCGGACCAGCAACAGGGTGACGCCGACGGTTATAGCCGCATCGGCGACGTTGAAGACGTAAAAATGATGGTCGCGCCAATAGGCGTGGAGGAAGTCGACGACATAGCCGAAGCGGACCCGGTCGATGATGTTGCCGAGCGCGCCGCCGAGGACGAGGCCGAGCGCGATCGTGTCGGCGCGGTTCGCCTCGCGCGCGATCCACACCGCGACCGCGGCGGCGATCGCGAGCGTCAACCCGACAAGTAGCCAGCGCCCGGTGTCGCCGTCGGCGCGGAACAGGTTCATCGACACGCCGGTATTCTCGACCCACGTCAGATCGAAGCCGGGGATCAAACCGACAACGCCGCGCGTCCGCAGATCGAGGACCGCCGTCACCCAATATTTGGCAAGCTGATCGAGAACGAACACCACGATCGCGATGGTGTAGCCGAGGCGCTTCATGCCACCACCTCGGTGCAGCGGGCGCAGAGCGCGGTGACCGGATCGACCGGCAGAAAGCGGCGGCAGCGGTCGCATTTGGGCTGCTCAGTCCGCGCCGTCGTCACCGCCGCCCCGGTCGACAGCATCGGATCGACCTCGACGGTGACACCCGCGACAATGCAGAGCTCGGTGAAGTCGATCGATCCGATCAACGCCGCTTCGTCGGGCGACGCGCGGACGGCAAGCTCGGCCTCGAGGCTCGTGCCGATCGTCTTCGCCTTGCGCTCGGGTTCGATCGCCAGCGTCGCGAGACCGCGCAAGAGCCGCACCCGCTCCCATTTCGCCGCCAGCGCCTCATCGCGCCACGCCGAATAGTCGGCCCATTCGCCGAGGTGGACGCTGCCGCCATCGGGAAACCGCGTCCGCCAGACCTCCTCGGTCGTAAACACCAGCACCGGGGCGAGCCAGCCGACGAGCGCGCGGAACAGCGTGTCGAGCACCGTTCGGCACGCGCGGCGCTTGAGGCTCGACGGCGCGTCGCAGTACAGGCTGTCCTTGCGGATATCGAAGTAGAACGCCGACAGGTCCTGGTTGGCGAAGGCGTTGAGCGCGGTCAGCATCGGCGCGAAGTCGAAATTGGCGACATGCCCACGCATTTCGGCGTCGAGCTCGGCCAAGCGGTGGAGCACCCAGCGTTCGAGCTCGGGCATGTCGGCGGCGGCGACGCGTTCGGCCTCGTCCCACCCGTCGAGCGCGCCGAGGAGGTAGCGGAAGGTGTTGCGCAGCTTGCGGTACGCGTCGGTGACCCCGGCGAGCGCTTCCTTGCCGAACTTGACGTCGTCGAAATAGTCGATCGACGCGACCCACAGCCGCAGGATGTCGGCCCCCTGCGTCTCGGCGATGACCATCGGGTCGACGACGTTGCCGACCGACTTCGACATCTTCTTGCCGCCTGCGTCGAGCGCCATGCCGTAAGTCAGCACCGCCTTGTACGGCGCGACCCCGCGCGTACCCGTGCTTTCGAGCAGCGACGACTGGAACCAGCCGCGATGCTGGTCGGAGCCCTCGACGTACAGGTCGGCGCGAGTCCCGACCCCGTAACGCCCCTCGACGACGAAGGCGTGGGTCGAGCCGCTGTCGAACCAGACGTCGAGGATGTCGTCGATCCGCTCATAGTCCGCCGGGTCGCGGTCCGGCCCGAGGAAGTGCGCGGGGTCGGTCGCCCACCACGCGTCCGCCCCGCCGGCCTCGACGGCGGCGACGATACGGGCGTCGACGGCGGGGTCGCGCAGATAGTCGCCGGTCCGGCGGTCGACGAACAGGGT
>JBBSFF010000196.1:0-4890 GCA_038238995.1 Sphingomonadales bacterium | reverse complement strand
GGTCACCATTCGTCCGATCGCCGGCACGCGTCCCCGTGGGCGCGACGCCGTCGCGGACGCGCGCCTGAGAGAAGAGTTGCTGAGCGACCCCAAAGAGCTGGCGGAACACCTGATGCTCCTCGATCTCGGCCGCAACGACGTCGGGCGCGTCGCGGCGCCCGGCAGCGTCGTCGTCACCGACCGCTACGGCGTCGAGATGTACAGCCATGTCATGCACATCGTGTCGAACGTCCGCGGCGACCTCGATCCCCGGCACGACGCGATCGACGCCTTGCTCGCGGGGTTCCCGGCGGGCACCGTCAGCGGCGCGCCCAAGGTCCGCGCGATGGAGGTGATCCATGCGCTCGAGGCCGAGAAACGCGGGCCGTACGCGGGCGGGGTCGGCTATTTCTCCCCCGACGGCGCGATGGACAGCTGCATCGTGCTCCGCACCGCGGTGGTCAAGGAAGGCGTCATCCACGTCCAGGCGGGGGCGGGCATCGTCGCCGACAGCGTGCCCGCGAGCGAGGACGCCGAATGCCGCGCCAAGGCGGGCGCGCTGTTCGCCGCCGCGCGCGAGGCGCTCGCCCGGGCGAGCGAGGCGGGGTTCGGGCAGTAAGCGCTCGCCGGGTCAGTCGTCCGCCGGACCGGCGGTCGCCGCGACGACATCGGTGACCAGATTGCCCATGCTCGCGTTGACGTCGATCAGGTGCAGCCCCCAGTCTGCGAGCACGGCCCCGCCGACCACGACATCACCGGCGATCGTCGTCGTCCGCGGCCCCGCCGGGTCGCCATGGAGCGTCAGCGCGAGATAATGCGCGCCGTCGCGGTCGATGCATTCGGAGGTGATCAGCCCCGGCACGGTGACGAACGGCGTCGCGACCTTGACGCCCTTTGCCCAGACGATCGGCGGCTGCCCGCTCTGCCCGACGCGGCCCGCCGGCAGATATGCATCCGCCGCGCCGCTGCCGCCATCGATCGCGGCGGGGTTGACGCAGGCGACCTGCATCCCCGCGACCGGCGTCCGGCCGAAGCGGCTGTTCGCCGGTGGCGGGGCGACCGCGCGGAAGCTGACGAAGCTGATGACGCAGCCGCGCTCGCCGGTCCGGGTGCACAACGGGATCGCCTTGAAATCGCCGCCGACGACCTTGCCCGCAGGGACGAGGATGTTGGTGCCGGCGAGGATCGCGGTGATCAGCTGTTTCTGCGCGGGCTTGCCATCGATCTCCTCGGCGATCAGCCGCTTGAGTACCCCCGACCCCTGGCTATGACCGATGAGGACGACGTCGCGCCCGGCATTGTGGTTGGCGAGATACGCGCGCCACGCGTCGCGGACGTCGCGGTACGGCAGCTCGCGGTCGATCCCCGCCATCGGTGCGCCGGTCATCGCCGAGCGCAACGCCGCGAGCGTCACCTGCCGGTACATCGGCGCAAACAGGCGGCACTGCGACGCGAAGCGGTTGAGCTGCTGATTGACGACCGATCGCTCCTCGGGCCCGGCAGCCATGTCGCTGTTGGGCCCCGGATCGAGCGAGACGGTCGGATAGACGTAGAAACAGTCGATCTTCGGACGCGCGGCGGCTTGCCACGCGATGGCCGAGGTCGATCCGTCGGCCGCGACCGCCGTCGCCGACTGATCGGTGTGGCACGCATCGGCCCGGCCCGGCAGGCACAGCCAGTTGGCGGGTTGCGTGTAGTCGATCGCCGCCGCCGCGGGCGGTGCGACCGGCTGCGCGACGCCATGGCCCCCTGCCACGGCGGCGAGTAACGCTATCAGCACCCTGGTGACCATCGTCGCGCTCCCCCTTTTGTTGCAGCATAACGCCAAGGCCGTGCCGTCGCCAAGTTCCCCCGCACAGCGCAGCGCCGACAACGCGCAGCGCCCCGCCCTGCGCGCCAGCCTCGACGCCGCGGTTGCGCGCCTCGTCGCCCGCGCCGCCGCCGAACGCTGGCCGATCAGCGCCGATCACTGCTTCCTGCGCATCGCCTACGACACCGCGACCGGAGCGAAGTGGGACACCGTCTACCCGCGACCGGGCTACGCCTCGCTCCCGGTCGACCGGCTGGCGACGGCGATCGCGGTACTCGACCGGATTGAGGCCGAGGGTCGCCCCGCGCTCGATGCGCTCAACGCCGCAAGCCTCGCCTTCCGCCGCGCCGCCCGCTGACCATCGGCGGCACATACCAGCGCCATCGATGACCGGAGCAGCTGACCCGCGCGCAGCGTGCGCCGTCGCGCCAGCACCGGCGTTGCGCGTCAATCGAGCCTCGGCAGATATCGAGCGCCGTCGCGCCCGGCAAAGTCGGCGTCCTGAGTCCATGGCATCGCGTTTGCAGCGCCGGCTCGTCGCGAGAATGATGCAGCCGGCCAGCGCGAGTTGGCAGTCGCGCGCAATCAGCGCCGCCGCCAGCGCCAGGTCGGCATCGAGATCGATCGCATGCCCTTGCCGCATCAAGGCGACGGCGCGTTTGGCCGCGCGCTCACCGCCGACGCGATGGATTTGGCGATACACCTCGAAGATCGTGACCGTTGGAACGAAGAGTACACGACGTTCATCATACAACCCTTCGATCGATCACGCCGGTGTAGCACGACGCGATGTTTCTCCTACCGCCGACCGGGTCGGCGACCATCCTCCGATGCGCCGTGACGCGCGCGGCGCATCGCGCTAGACCATCGGCCATGATCCTCGTCATCGATAATTACGACAGCTTCACCTACAACCTCGTCCACTACCTCCTCGAGCTCGGGGCGGCGGTCGAGGTGGTGCGCAACGACGTCGTCACCGCGCGCGAGGCGCTGGCGATGGCTCCGCAGGCGATCGTCCTGTCGCCCGGGCCGTGCGATCCGGCGCACGCCGGGATTTGCCTCGATCTGATCGCCGCCGTCGCCGAAACCGGGACGCCGTTGCTCGGGGTCTGCCTCGGCCACCAGGCGATCGGCGAGGCGTTCGGCGGGCGGGTCGTCCGCGCCGCGCAGCTGATGCACGGCAAGACGTCGGCGGTCACGCATGACGGCAGCGGGGTGTTCGCCGGCCTCCCCTCCCCGTTCGTCGCGACGCGCTACCATTCGCTGATCGTCGAGGCCGATAGCCTGCCCGCCGTGCTGACCGCCAACGCCCATACCGGTGACGTCGTGATGGGCCTGCGCCACGCGACGCTGCCGATCCACGGCGTCCAGTTCCACCCCGAAAGCATCGCCAGCGAGCACGGCCACGCGCTGCTCGCCAATTTCCTGACGCTTGCGGGCGTGCCGACGACCGTTCGCGCTTGACGCGCCTGCCCGACACGCGGGTCGCGCTCGGCGCGGACGACGCCGCGGCGGCGTTCGCCCGGCTGTTCGACGGCGGGGTCGACGCCGACGACGCGCGCCGCTTCCTCACCGACATGGCGACGCGCGACGAAACCAGCATCGAGATCGCCGCCGCCGCGCAGGCGATGCGCGACCGGATGATCGCGGTCGCGGCGCCCCCGGGCGCGATCGATGTCTGCGGCACCGGTGGCGACGGCAGCCATAGCCTCAACGTTTCGACCGCCGTCGCGATCGTCGTCGCGGCGTGCGGCGTGCCGGTCGCCAAGCACGGCAACCGCGCCGCGTCGTCGCAGGCCGGGGCGGCCGACACGCTCGAAGCGCTCGGGCTCGACCTCGCGCGCGCGTCGGACGCGGCGGCGGACACGCTCGCCGGGCTCGGCATCGCCTTTCTGTTCGCGCAACGCCACCACCCGGCGCTGGCAAGGCTCGCCGTCGTCCGCCGCGCGATCGGGCGGCGGACGATCCTCAACCTGACCGGCCCCGCCGCCAACCCGGCGCGCGTCACCCGTCAGCTGATCGGCGTCGCGCGGCCCGGGTTCCTCGGCGTATTCGCCGGCGCGATCGCCATCCTCGGCACCGAGGCGACGATGCTCGTGGCGGGCGACGAACCGCTCGACGAGTTGTCGGTCGACGGCCCGAGCACGATGCTATGGGTCGGCGGCGACCCCGAGCGCGTCACCCCCGGGGCCGCCGGGCTGGCGCGTCACCCGCTGACGGCGCTGCGCGGCGGCGATGCGCGCTTCAACGCCGCCGCGCTGTCCCGGCTGCTCGGCGGCGAGCCGGGAGCGTACCGCGACGCGGTGCTGTTCAACGCGAGCGCCGCGCTGCGGGTCGCGGGGGTGGCGGACGGATGGCGCGCGGGGGTCGCGGCGGCGGCGGCGGCGATCGACTCGGGTGCAGCGGCACGGCTGCTCGCGGCGTGGATCGCGGTCTAGGCCGGGGCACACGCGGGGCAGCAGACGACGCGGGCGGGCGCGGCGGGCGGGGGCTTAACCCCGGGCGAAAATCGCTGTCCTACACCCCCGCGGGCGTGCCAACGTCGCGTCGGCTCGAGTCGGCCTGCACCGGCAGGTTCTTTCGCATCGTTGGCCTGTCATCCGTCGCGTGCCGCACGACGCGCGGTGTGTCGCATCGTGCCGGACCGTCGCGACGTTGTGCGGCGTTGTGCGGGCGTGTGCGGGCAGGTGGTGCGGTCGGTCCACCGACGTCATTTTGGGGTCGTCGGCGTTAAGTTCGTTAAGTTGTTCATCTTCGCGGCGGCTTTCGCGGACCGCCGGTCCGGGCTACACCGGCGTCGATGACCGACCTGCTCACCCGCATCTGCGCCACCACCCGCGTCGAAGTCGACCGGCGCAAGGCACTGGTTTCGCTCGCCGATCTTGATCGCGCCGCCGCGCTGCAGACGCCGCCGCGCGGGTTCCGCGCCGCGCTCGACCGCGCCGCCGCGACCGGCTTCGCCCTGATCGCCGAAGTCAAGAAGGCGTCGCCGTCGAAGGGCGTGATCCGCGATCGCTTAGACCCCGCCGCCCACGCCCGCGCCTATGCCGCCGGAGGCGCCGCATGCCTCTCGGTGCTGACCGATGTGCCCTATTTTCAAG
>JBBSFF010000195.1:0-4891 GCA_038238995.1 Sphingomonadales bacterium | reverse complement strand
TCCGGGGGTCGAACTTAGGCCGTGACCGGCGACCGCGCGCGACGCTAGTAAGACGCTTATGTGGCAACTCCATCAATTCGTTCTCTGCCCGTTTTCGCGCAAGGTCCGCTTTCAGTGCGCCGAGAAGGGCGTCGCGGTCGACGTCGGCGGTCACGAGGCGCGCGGCAACGTCGGGGCTAAGCAGCAGGTGATCGAGCCGCATGCCGCGGTCGTGCGCGAAGGCATCGCGGAAATAGTCCCAGAAGGTGAACATCGGCTCGGCCGGATGCAGCGCCCGCAGCGCGTCGGTCCACCCTTGCGCGACGAACGCGGCAAAGGCGGCGCGCGGTTCCGGCTGGACGAGCGCGTTGCCCGCGAGCGCGCCGGGGCGGTAGAGGTCGAAATCGGTTGGGACGACGTTGTAGTCGCCCGCCAGCACCACCGGCAGGCCGCTGGCGAGCAGGCTCGCGGCGTGGCGCGCGAACGCGTCGAACCACTCCAGCTTATAGCCGAACTTCGGCCCGGGCCACGGATTGCCGTTGGGCAGGTAGAGGCAGCCGATCAGCACACCGTCGACAGCCGCCTCGATGTAGCGGCTTTGCGCCGGATCGGGGTCGTCGGGCAGCCCGCGCCGGGTCAGGGTCGGCGCCGCACCCCGCGCGAGGATGGCGACGCCGTTCCAGCTCTTCTGTCCGTGCCACACCGCGCCGTAGCCCGCGGCTTCGATCGCGGCGGCGGGGAAACGGTCGTCGGGGGCCTTGAGCTCCTGCAGCGCGACCGCGTCGGGCTGCGCGCGCGCCAGCCAGTCGAGCAGGTTCGCCAGCCGCCCGTTAATGCCGTTGACGTTGTACGTCGCGATCTTCACCGGCCCGGCCCGGGAACGAGCTCGAAGACATGGACATAGGCCACGCGCAGCACCGACGGGTTCGGCGTCGCGGCGATCGGATAGCCCGACCCGAGCGTGCGGTCGACGATCGGGTAGAGCGGGCGGGTGTGCTCGGGCGGCGTCGCGATCTCCCACACCGGCGCGCGGTCGAGGTAGAAGGTCGTGACATCGGGCGCGACGCGGATGCCATAGCTGTGGAACGCGCTCGTCGGGCTGTCGGGCGTGATGCGGGTCCGGTGCCGCCCGCCGTCTTGCCCCCGCCAGACGCGCCAGCCGCTCTGGAAACCGGTCGCGTCGTGGCCGTAATACTCGATGCCGTCGAGCTCGACCGACGCGGCCTTGTCGCCGAGGGCGATGGGCGTACCGAGCCAGAACGCTGGCCACGTTCCCGGTCCCGGCGGCAGCTGCATCCGCGCTTCGAAATAGCCGTAGCGGACACCGGTGCCCGCGCCGGTCGCGTCGCCCGCCGCGATTAGCCCGGAGGTCAAGTGCCCGGTGGCGTCGCGGCGCGCGGTGATCGTCAGCCCGCCGTCGTCGCGCGCGAACGGGCCGCCCGCGCCGGGGTCGGCGAACGTCGCATCGCCGAAATTGCCGTGCCACGGGGTGCGCGCGGTCCAGCGCGCGCCGCGATCGAGACGGCGCGGGGCGATCGCCAACGTCCTGCAATCATCCATGAACACCGGGCGCAATGCGCACATCGCGAGCGGCATCATCGCCGTCGCGCCGCTGCCCGACAACAATAGCGCAGTAATGACGACGTGCTTCATCCGCTGACCGCCATCGGCTCCCGGCTCAGCTCGACGTGGCGGCGGACACAGCCCTCCGCGTCGAGCCCCCCGGCGACGAGGTGCGCCTGACCCCGCCGCGCCATCGCGACCACGGCGTCGGGATCGGCCGCGACCGCGCGCAACGCCGCCCGCAACGCCGCTGCGTCACCGACCGCAACAAACCGCACCGCTGCCCGGGTGAAGTTCCGCGCTTCAGCAACCGCCATGAAGGAGCGGACCTGCTGCATTTCCATCGTTCACCCCAAGTTTTTCACTGCGGACGACCAGGATCCGGACGTTGTTGAGAGGATGAACCTTCATCGGACAGGGATCAAACAGCGCAAACAAGATTCGTGGCATTGCCCATCAGGACGGATCACCAGCTCGCCGAATCACGCCAGCGGTGCTCGATCGATTCGCGCACACCATCGCCACGCCCATCGCGGACCAGACTTAGGCCGTGGCAGGACTATCTGTGTCAGCTCGTCGAAAGCCTCGAAATGCGCGCGATGGGTTAATTATCCGCGAGCCGACACGTACCCTCGAACTCGCCGCCGTCGCCGGAAAGGCCGGCGACCGAAAGGTTCTCATCTCTGACCGAAGTTGGTGCGCCCGAAGGGAATCGAACCCCCGACCTGCGGTTTAGGAAACCGTCGCTCTATCCGGCTGAGCTACGGGCGCACGCCGCGTTTGCCTAGGTAGGCCGCCGCCGTCCGTCAACGCGTCGACGGTGAAGGCGCGACCCGCGTGGAGCGACGGGATGCGCGCGCGGGTCGCGGCGACGCGGGAGAGGTCGAGGTCGACGACCGCGCCACCAGGCTCGGTTCCCATGTCGAGGAGGACCGTTCCCCACGGATCGACGACGAGCGAATGGCCGTACGTCGCGCGGCCGTCGGCGTGCACCCCCGACTGCGCGGCGGCGACGACGAACGCCCCGGTCTCGATCGCGCGGGCGCGGAGCAGGGTGTGCCAATGCGCCTCGCCGGTCGGGCGGGTGAAGGCGGCGGGGACCGCGATCACGTCGGCGCCAGCGTGGGCCAGCGCGGCGTAGAGCGCCGGAAAGCGAACATCGTAGCAGACGGTCAAGCCGATCCCGCCCCACGGCGTCGCCGCGACGACCGCGCGGTCGCCCGGCGAATAGGCGTGCGATTCGCGGTAGCTGTCGCCGTTCGGCAGGTCGACGTCGAACATATGGAGCTTGTCGTAGCGCGCGACGATGCCGCCGTCGTCGTCGATCAGGAAGCCGCGATTGACGAGCTGGTCGCCGTCGGCGGGCCGGAGCGCGAGGCTGCCGAGCTCGATCCAGACGCGCTGGTTGCGCGCCGCATCACGGACGGCGGCACGGACGGTCTCGTCGGCTTCGTGCCGGACCAGCGACGCCGCGCGCGCCCGGTCGCGGTCGAGCAGGCCGCTCATTTCGGGGGTGAAGATCAGCTCCCCCCCGCGCGCCGCGAGGTCGGCGATGCCCGCGACGAGGTCGGCGGCGTTGGCGACCGGATCGATCCCGGTCCGCGTCTGCAGCACGCCGATGCGCACGCGCGTCACTCCAGCAGCGGGTCGAGCCGGCCGCTGCGGTCGAGCGCGGCGAGCTCGTCGCTGCCGCCGATCGCGCGGCCGTCGATGAAGATTTGCGGCACCGTCGTCCGTCCTTCGGCGCGCGCGATCATCTCGGCGCGCCGCGGGCCGCCCATCGTGATATCGATCTCCTCGACCGCGACGCCCTTGTTGGCCAGCAACTTCATCGCGCGCGAGCAGAACGGGCACAGGAACTTGGTGTAGACTTCGACCTTGGCCACGCGCCGCAACTCCCTCAGGCAAGCGCCGAGTATGCGGTCAGGCGGCGTCGCGCACAACCCGCGCCCATGTCAGCACGCGGACGCGCGTCGCCCCGGCGCGCAGCAGCATCCGCGCGCACGCCTCAACGGTCGCGCCGGTCGTCAGGACATCGTCGATGAGGACGATGTCCTGACCGCGCACCTGCTCGGGTCGGGCGACGCGAAACGCGGCGCGGACGTTGGCGGCGCGCTGGCGGCGGCCCATCCCCCGGCTCGTCGTCGTCGCGCGGACCCGGACGAGCGCGTCGACCGCGACGCGCGCTCCCGACCGACGCGCGGTCGCCTGCGCGAGCAACGCCGCCTGGTTGAACCCGCGCTTCCACAGCCGCCAGCGGTGGAGCGGCACCGGCACGAGCAGGCTTTCGGGGCCGAGCCAGTCGCCGGCGGCGCGGATCAGCTGCGGAACCATCACCTTGACGAGATGCTGGCGGTCGCCGTGCTTGAAGCCGAGCAGGATCGTCCGCGCCGGGCCGCCCTAGACCATCGCCGCGCGCGCGGCGGCAAAGCGGGGCGGAGTATCGAGGCACGCACCGCAACGCGCCTCGCGCCCGCGGTCGACGTCGAACGGCGTGCCGCACCCGGCGCACATCGGCGCGGTGATGAAGTCGAGCCCCGCCCAGCAGCCGCCGCAGAAGCTGCCGTCCGACTCGACGATCTCGCGGCACGCCGGACAGCGCGGCGGCAGCAGCAGGTCGAGCGCGACAAGCCCCAGCCGCCGGGCGAGGGCCGCGACGCGGTTCAGCTAGAGCCCGATCGCCTTGCGCGCGAACTTGCGAACGTCGCGGAACGCCTTGACCGCGGCGGGCGGGCGATAGCGGCTCTTGGTCAGTTTCTGCAGGCGGACATCGGGGTCGGGGCGCCAGATTTCGGCCGAGCAGCTGACCGCCATGTACATCCCCTTGCGAACGCCCTTGATCGCGGTGACCGGGTTGACGTCGTGGAGCGCGCGGTTCGACTGGAGCGAGGCGACCATGAAGTTGCCGCGCGCCGGATAGATCTTCTCGATCACCGGGGTGTAGTCCTCGACGCGGTACAGCCGGTGCTCGCCACCGACCATGTCGGGATTGTCGTCGATGTAGACGAGGATCGAAATCAGCCGCGTCAGATTGTCGACGTGAACCCCGCCGCCGCCATTGACGAGGCCATAGTTCAGTTTGCCGATGCCGATGTCGAGCCGGGGAAACAGGAACGCCTCGTCGTTGGTGACGTTGGCGTAACTGATCAGCTCCTCGCGCTTTTCGTACGGCTCGGGGCGGATCGGCAGCGTCCGCGGGTCCATCAGCAGGTCGCCGCTGGCAACGTATTTGGCGATTTCCGCGTCGAACATCGCAAGGAAAGTCGTGACGAACCCGGTCGAATAGATCCACGTGTGCAGCCGCGCGTACGCCGGGTCCTCGGTCGTCAGCCGGACATATTCGGGGTCG
>JBBSFF010000194.1:0-4911 GCA_038238995.1 Sphingomonadales bacterium | reverse complement strand
GGCAGCTGCGATATCGGGTACAGCTGCGCATACACCAACGGCATCTCGTGGCGCAGCCCGACCGTGCCGCTGCCAGTCACCGCCAACCCGCGCGACGTGTTCGAACGGCTGTTCGGCGACGGCGACGCGCTCGACGCGACCAGCCGCTTGGCGCAGGCGCGACGGCAATCGAGCATCCTCGATTTCGTGCGCGACGACACCGCGCGCCTGTCGGCCCGGCTCGGCGCGGCCGACCGGCACAAGCTCGACGATTATCTCGAGGCGACGCGCGACATCGAACGGCGACTTCAGGCGACCGCCATTGCGGGCGGCGCGACGACCGCAGGGATCGAGCGCCCGGCGGGCATCCCCGATTCGTTCGACGGTCACGTCCGCCTAATGATCGATTTGCAAGTGCTGGCGATGCAGGCCGATATCACGCGCGTTGGCAGCTTCATGATCGGGCGCGAACTGAGCAACCGCACCTATCCCGAAATCGGCGTGCCCGATTCGCACCATATGCTGAGCCACCACGGCCACGATCGCGACAAGATGGCGAAGCTGGCGACGATCAACCGCCACCACATCGACTATTTCGCGTATTATTTGCAGCGCATGACCGAGGTGAAGGACGGTGCGGGTTCGCTCCTCGACCGCACATTGGTCATCCGTGGCTCGGCGTTCGGCGATTCGAACGAGCACGATCACATGGACCTGCCGATCATCGTCGCGGGTGGCCTGACCCCGGGCGACCGTCACGTCGTCGTCGGCAAGGGCACGACCGCATCCAACCTGCTCCTCGCTGCGCTCCATGTCCTCGACGTGCCCGCGACGGCGTTCGGCGACAGCACGGGCCCGCTCGCGGCGCTGACCGGTGCTTGATTTCCGCCGATGGATTTTCACCCTCTCGCTCGTCGTCGCGACGCCGGTCGTGGCACGCGAAGCCAACAACGACGGCGGGGCGGCCAATGCGCTCGTGCTGGCGATCCGCGCGAACGATGTCGCCGGTGCCGCGAGTGCGCTTGCGAGCAGAGCCGATCCCAACCTGCCGCTCGCGTTCGGCGCAACTCCACTAGCGCTCGCGGTCAATACGCAAAATTCGGCGATGGTCGGTCTGCTGCTTGCCCACCACGCGAACCCGAACGTCGCCGATGCCGACGGATTGACCCCGCTCGCGCTCGGCTGCGAACTCGGTGGCGCGACGATCGTTACCAGCCTTCTCGGCGCAGGAGCTGGGGTCAAGTCCGCTGGTCCCGATGGCACGACGCCGCTGGCGATCTGTGCTCGCTACGGACCGCCGGCAGCGGTGGCGCGGCTGCTCGCCGCCGGAGCGGTCGTCGAGTCGGTCGACCGCCGCGGCCAGACCCCGCTGATGTGGGCGGCGGCATCCGGGCGGGTCGAGGCGATGGCGTTGCTGCTGTACGCTGGGGCGGACGTGAACAGGGTGTCGCGCGGCGGCTTCACGCCGCTGTTCTTCGCGATCAAGAGCGGTGTCGTCGCGGCGACCGAAATCCTCCTTTCGGCGGGTGCCGCCGCCGACTATCGCGGACCGGAGCGGACGAGCGCGGCGGAGCTGGCGATCTATCAGAATAATTTCGGTGCGGTTCCACTTTTTGTCGAACGCGGTGCCGACCTTGCCGAGCGCGACCGGACGGGGTCGCAATTACTCCACGCCGCATCAGCGGCGGGCGATGTCGCGCTGGTCCGGTTGTTGCTCGCGAAGGGGGCAGACGCGAATGCGCTGACTGGCCCGTCGCGAATCACCTGGGTAACGGAGGCCAATTTTGGCATACCACCGCCGCCGGTACCGCCGACCCCGCCGCTGTTGCTCGCCGCCGCCAACGGCCATGCAGCGACGATGCAGGTGCTGCTCGATGCGGGCGCGGACCCCCATTTCGTCGCGTCAGACGGAACGAACGTGCTGATCGCCGCCGCGCGGGGCGGCTACGCCGCGGCGCTCGGCCTCGCGCTGAGCCTCGTGCCCGACGTCGATGTCGCCGACGCGCGCGGCCAGACGCCGCTCCACCTCCTCATCAGCGGCGGCAACCGGCCCGACCTTGCGGCGATGCTGGGGTTACTCGCCGCGCGCGGTGCGCGAACCGACCTCGCGAATAAATACAAGGAGACTGCGGCGAAGATGGCCGATGATGGCCTCACCGACGTCAAGCTCGCCTTTCGCCGAGCGTTTCCGGCGCAGGTCGCATCGGCCTTGCCGATCGGAAAGAAAAGCCGATGATGGCTGGCATCGTTTGCCGTCGGCACCACCGATCGCCGCGACCGATTGCCATGAACCCCGGAGAGCCCTTGTGACTGCACGCCGCTACTTCACATTTGTCTATACCGCCAAGGCTGCGATTGCGACTGCGGCACTGTTGGCGATCGGTGCCCTCGCGGCGGCCGAAACCCCCGCCACCGCGCCGCCGGAGGCGATTGCTGCGCGGCAATCGGGTTTCAAGAAAATGGGCGCGGCGATGAAGGCGCTCGGCGATCAGTTGAAGAGCGACACCCCGGCGACGGAAGCAATGCTCGCCGCTGCCACGACGATAGCGGCGACCGCGAGCAATCAGGGCGCGCTGTTCCCCGCGGGAAGCGGACCCGCGCCCGGGCTCGTAACCGCAGCCCTACCCAATATCTGGACCGACCGCGGTACGTTCGACATGCAGATGGCCAGCCTCGTCGCTCAATCCGGGAAGCTGGTCGCGGTGGCAGAAAACGGCGACGTCGAAGCGATCCGCGCGCAGGTCAAGGCGACCGGAGCAACGTGCGGCGCCTGTCACCACCAGTTCCGCGCCGACCAATGACCGGTCGGTTTAGCACGACGGAAAAAGCCCGAAGCTAACTCGACTGCTTACGGGGTCAGGCCTGCGGTGCCGGTTCGCCGAAACCGCCCCGGCGCCCGGTCTTCGGAATAGCCGACAACCCGGCCCCGAGCGCGACCGGGGTCGACGACCGGAGGTCGTTGCGGTCGACCCGCTCGCCCGCAAGCACGCGCTTGATCTCATCGCCCGAGAGCGTCTCGAGTTCGATCAGCGCCCCGGCGAGCGCGTGGAGCTGATCGATGTTGTCGCTCAGCAGCTGCTTTGCCCGGTCGTAGCCGTGGGTGACGATCGACTTGACCTCGGAATCGATCATCCTTGCCGTCTCTTCGGAGATGTTCTGCGTCCGCGTCACCGAATGGCCGAGGAACACCTCCTCCTGATTGTCGCCGTACTTCAGCGGCCCGAGCTTGTCGGACATGCCCCACTGCGTGACCATGCTCTTGGCGAGATCGGTCGCATAGCTGATGTCCGACGACGCGCCGCTCGACACCTTGTCGTGGCCGAAGATCAACTCCTCGGCGACGCGTCCGCCCATCGACACCGACAGGTTCGCGTACATCTTGTCGCGGTGATAGCTGTACGAATCGCGCTCGGGCAGCCGCATGACCATACCGAGTGCGCGGCCGCGCGGAATGATCGTCGCCTTGTGGATCGGGTCCGACGCCGCCTCGTGGCACGACACGACCGCGTGACCGGCCTCGTGATACGCCGTCATCTTCTTTTCTTCGTCGGTCATGACCATCGACCGGCGCTCGGCCCCCATCATGACCTTGTCCTTGGCGTCCTCGAACTCCGCCATCGCGACGAGCCGCTTTCCGCGCCGCGCGGCAAGCAACGCCGCCTCGTTGACGAGGTTGGCGAGATCGGCGCCCGAGAAACCCGGGGTGCCGCGAGCGATGACGCGACCGTTGACGTCGGGAGCGAGCGGAACCTTCTTCATGTGCACCGCGAGGATCTTCTCGCGCCCCTCGATGTCGGGACGCCCGACGACGACCTGCCGGTCGAAGCGCCCCGGGCGCAGTAATGCGGGGTCGAGGACGTCGGGGCGGTTGGTCGCGGCGACGATGATGATGCCTTCGTTGCCGTCGAAGCCATCCATCTCGACGAGGAGCTGGTTGAGCGTCTGCTCGCGCTCGTCGTTGCCGCCGCCCAGCCCTGCGCCGCGCGAACGCCCGACCGCGTCAATTTCGTCGATGAAGATGATGCACGGGGCCGACTTCTTGCCCTGTTCGAACATGTCGCGGACGCGGCTCGCGCCGACGCCGACGAACATCTCGACGAAGTCCGACCCCGAGATGTTGAAGAACGGCACGTTCGCCTCGCCGGCGATCGCGCGGGCGAGCAATGTCTTGCCAGTCCCCGGCGGGCCGACGAGCAGCGCGCCCTTGGGAATTTTGCCGCCGAGGCGGTTGAATTTCGACGGATCCTTGAGGAACTCGACGATCTCCTGCAGCTCCTCGCGCGCTTCGTCGATGCCGGCGACGTCTTCGAAGGTAACCCGGCCTTCCTTTTGCTGGAGCAGTTTTGCGCGCGATTTGCCGAAGCCCATCGCGCCCTTGCCCGCGCCGTTCTGCATCTGGCGCATCACCAGCATCCAGATGCCGATCATGATGATGAACGGGAGCATCGTGACAACGAGCTGGCCGAGCAGCGAGCGTCCTTCCTCGGGCTTGGCGTCGAAGCGGACACCCTTCTCGCGCAGATGCTGGACAAGCTGGGTGTCGCCGGGATTGTAGGTGGTGAATTCCTCGTCGGTGGTCAGCTTGCCGACGATCTCCGACCCGCGGATCTCGACCGACTTGATCGCGCCGTCGTCGATCTTGGTCAGGAAATCTGAATAGCCGAGCTTGCCGCTCGCGGTCGCGGTCGACGGCCCTTGCACCAGCGTCACCACCACCGCGAGGACGAGCAGGATGACGACCCACAGGCCGAGGCTCTTGATCCAGGGATTCGGCGGGCGCTTTTCGGCCATGATACGGCACTTTCGGTTCGGCTACTGAATAGCGAAGATAAGCGTGTTACGCGCTCGCGCAATCACCGCCGACGTTTTGATACCACAGAAGCGTCGTCCGGTCGCATCCGCAATGAGTTAACGGCGCGGCGTAGCCGCCTT
>JBBSFF010000193.1:0-4913 GCA_038238995.1 Sphingomonadales bacterium | reverse complement strand
TCGATGAACGGGCTGCGCTCGGTCGAGCATGTCGGCGGCCTCGACAACTGGCTGGTTAAGACCAAGGCCGAGAAGCTCAGCGACCGCTGCGTCAAGCTCAAGCGCGAGATCAAGAAGAAGCTCGCCGCCGCCGAAGCGCCGCCCGCCGAGACCGCAGCCGCCTGACCCCGATGACGGTGCCACGCGCCGTCATTCCCGTCCGCGCCGCGATCCGTGAGGATGCACAGCACGTTGCGGCGATGCTGGCGCGGGCGTTCATCGACGATCCCGTTCTCGCCTATCTGTTTCCCGACGCGCCGAACCGCCCGCGCAAGCTGCTCCAGTTCTTCATGCTGATCGTCGGGACCGAGGCGTCCCCCGGGGATACCTTGATCTCCGCCGACGGCGCGGCAGCGACGATCTGGCGCGCACCGGACGCATGGAAGACGCCGACGTCGACGATGCTGCGCAGCGTGGCGCCGATGCTCGCGACCTTCGGCTTCGGCTTGGCGCGCGCGCTTCGTCTGCAGGGCACGATGGATCGACATCATCCAGCGACGCCGCACTGGTACCTCGCCTTCGCCGGTTGCGATCCGGCGCTGCACGGTCGCGGCTATGGCGGGGCGGCGATCCGGGCGAAGCTGCGCGATTGCGACGCCGCCGGGCTCCCCGCCGCGCTCGAGACGGCGAACGAAGCCAATCTCGCGATCTATTCCTCGCTCGGCTTCGGCGTGACCGACACCTTCGACGCCGCGCCCGGCCTGCGCATGTGGTCGATGTGGCGCGCCCCCGATCGGTCACGCGCGCGGTAGCGGCGCGGCGCGCGAGCGGCTATCGGTGCGGCGATGCCCCAGCCGCTCCGCTCCGCCGACGAAGTCTTGACCCGAGTCTTTGGTTTCAACGCCTTCCGGGGTCACCAGGGGGATATCGTCGCCGACGTCTGCGCCGGGCGCGACGTGCTGGCGATCATGCCGACCGGGGCGGGCAAGTCGTTATGCTATCAGGTCCCGGCGCTGGTTCGCCCCGGCTGCGCGATCGTCGTTTCCCCCCTGATCGCGCTGATGGCCGACCAGGTCCGCGCGCTCCGGGCATACGGCGTCCGGGCGGCGGCGCTCAACAGCCAGTCCGACGATTCCGCCGCGACGATCGCCGCGCTCCACGACGGCGAACTCGACCTGCTCTACGTTGCCCCCGAACGCGCGAGCCAGCCGGGATTCCAGACCCTCGTCCGCCGCGTCGAGGTCGCGCTCGTGGCGATCGACGAGGCGCATTGCGTCAGCCAGTGGGGGCATGATTTTCGCCCCGATTACCGGCAGTTACGCCAGTTCTGCGACCTGCTCGAGGGCGTCCCGCGCGTCGCGCTGACCGCGACGGCCGACGCCACCACGCGCCTCGACATCCTCGACCAGCTCGGCATCGCCCCCGACCGGATGGTCGTCGCCGGCTTCGACCGGCCGAACATCCGCTACGAGGTCGAGCCCAAGACCAATGCGATGCGCCAGCTCGAAGCGTTCCTGGACCCGCAGCGGGGGCTTTGGGGGTACGACAACCCCCCGACCCGGGCTAACCCCGCCGGGGCCGCCGACAGCCTCGCGAAGGGCGGCCTGCGCGCGCTGCCGTACCATGCCGGGCTCGACCCGCACGTCCGCGCGCGCAACCAGGAGGTGTTCGTTTCGGGCGACGACACGGTGATGGTCGCGACGGTCGCGTTCGGTATGGGCATCGACAAGCCCGACGTCCGCTTCGTCGCGCACCTCGGCCTGCCGAAATCGATCGAGGCGTATTACCAGGAAACCGGACGCGCCGGACGCGACGGCGACCCGGCGGTCGCGCACCTGCTCTACGGCGCCGAAGATATCGCCCGCGCGCGTCAGTTCATCGCCGCCAACGACAGCAGCCCCGAACGCAAGGCGGCGGAGACCGTCCGCCTCAACGCGCTGATCGCGTTCTGCGAGACGACGCGCTGCCGCCGCGCGCCGCTGCTGACGTATTTCGGCGAGCCCGCGCCGCCACCGTGCGGCAATTGCGACACCTGCCTGTCGCCGCCGCAGCTCGCCGACGCGACCGAGGCGGCGCGAAAATTGCTGTCGGCGGTGTACCGGACCGGACAGCGGTTCGGCGTCGGGCATCTCGTCGACGTGCTGCGCGGGACCGGCGGCGATAAGGTGCGCCGCTTCGGTCACGACGCGCTGTCGGTGTTCGGCATCGGCAGCGACGTTCCGCCAAGCAACTGGCAGGCGCTCGCGCGGCAGCTCGAGGCAAGCGAGGCACTGGTCCGCGACCCCGACCATGGCGGCCTGATGCTCGGCCCCAACGCGCACCCGATCCTCAAGGGCGAGACGACCGTCGCGTTGCGCGAGCAAACCGCCCCGCCCCGCCGACGCGACCGCGCTGCGGCGGCGACCCCGACCGCCGATACGCCGCTGTTCGAGGCACTGCGGCAGGTTCGGCGCGAGCTGGCGGCGGCGAGCGGGGTCCCTCCCTACGTCGTTTTCCACGACGCGACGCTGCGGGCGATGGCGGCCGAACGCCCGCGCTCGCTCGACGACCTCGGGCGGATCAGCGGGGTCGGTGCGCGCAAGCTCGAGGCGTATGGCGCGGCGTTCCTCGCCGTGCTCAAGGCCGCCTAACGAGGCGAATTAGCATTTTCTTTCACTGGGCTGCATCCATCTGCCACATGGTGCGTAGTTAACATAAGCTTAAAGGCGGTCAGTATCGTCAAGCGTTGTATGTGTTGCGTGGGTTGAGATGTTAAAAGCCAAGTTGGTTGCATTATGCGTGTGTCCGGCGGTGCTTGCACCGCCGGCAATCGTTGCGGTTCATCGCCCAACCCGTCACGCAGTGGCCCACCTCCTGCAGCGTGCGGCGCACCGCCTCGATCACGGCGTTCCTGCGGCGCTGTCCCTCGCAGCCGCCCCCGATGCCAAGGTTTCCTGCATCCCGACACTTGCCGATGCGGCGGGTAGCGGCGATGTCCCGACGATCGGCGGTGTCGGGTTGGTGAGCCTCGTCCCGGCCGACGGCGCGATTCTCGGCGATGCGTCGCGCGGAGGCAACGGCCCGGGCAGCGGCGGCGGCTTTTTCCCCGGCGGCGGTGGCGGTGGTGGTGCGAGCGGCGGCGGGTTTGGCGGCGGCGGCGGTGTCAGTACCAACATGCCGGGAATAACGACGAGTGCTGTTCTGACCCCGGTGTCGATCGGGTCGACCGTGTCCGGCAATGTCGGCGGCCTGCCGCCGTCGGTCGGATCGACGATGGGTTCGGTTCCCGAGCCCGGGACGTGGGCGCTGTTGGTGACCGGCTTCGGCGTGGTCGGTGTCGGGTTGCGCTACAAGCGGATCGCGGTCGCCTGATCCTCGGCGACGGTCGGCCGATCGCCGAACGTAAAACTCATCGGACCGATCGACGGTTCATTGCGCCACGCTTCTCGGCTACGCGGTGGCCATGGGCTGGACCTTCTGGATCGATCGCGGCGGCACATTCACCGACATCGTCGCGCAGCGTCCCGATGGCGGCATCGCGACGCTGAAGCTGCTGTCGACCGCGCCCGGCTATGCCGACGCTGCCGTCGAGGGCATCGCCCGGCTCGCGGGTGACGATCCGGTCGACGCCGTCCGGATGGGGACGACCGTCGCGACCAATGCCCTGCTGACCCGCACGGGCGAGCCGGTCGTGCTGGCGATCACGCGCGGGTTCGGCGATGCGCTTCGCATCGGGCACCAGGCGCGCCCGCGACTGTTCGACCGCCACATCGTCCTGCCCGAGCCGCTGTACGGCGCAGTCGTCGAGATCGACGAACGCGTTACCGCCGAGGGCACGGTGTTGCGCGAGCTCGACGAGGCCGCCGCCCGCGCAGGGTTGTCCGCCTCCTTTGCCGAGGGGTATCGCGTCGTCGCCATCGTGCTGATGCACGGCTACCGCTTCCCGGCACACGAGAACCGCGTCGCAGAAATCGCCCGCGCGATCGGCTTCACGCAAGTATCGGTCAGCCACGAGGTCGCCGCGCTGATCCGGCTCGTGCCGCGCGGCGATACGACGGTGGTCGACGCGTATCTGTCGCCGGTCGTCCGCCGCTACGTCGACCGGATCGGCGACGCGCTCGGCACGACGCCGCTGCTGTTCATGCAGTCGAACGGCGGCCTCGTCGCGGCGCGCGACTTTCGCGGCAAGGACGCGATCCTGTCGGGCCCGGCGGGGGGCATTGTCGGCATGGTCGCGACCGCCCGCGCCGCCGGCTTCGACCGGCTGATCGGCTTCGACATGGGCGGCACCTCGACTGACGTTTCGCACTATGCGGGCGCGTTCGAGCGGACCGCCGAGACCGAGGTGGCCGGCGTGCGCATCCGCGTGCCGATGCTGGCGATCGACACGGTCGCGGCAGGCGGCGGCTCGATCTGCCGCTGGGACGGGACGCGGCTGCGCGTCGGCCCCGAAAGTGCGGGGGCGGTGCCGGGACCGGCGGCGTATCGCGGCGGCGGGCCGCTGACGGTGACCGACGCCAATATCCTGCTCGGCACGATCCAGCCCGATCACTTCCCGGCGCTGTTCGGTCCCGGCGGCGACCAGCCGCTCGACCGCGCGATCGTCGCGGCGAAGTTCGACGCGCTGAGCGCGGAGACCGGCATCGCGCCGATAACGCTCGCGAGCGGCTTCGTCGAGATCGCGGTAGCGACGATGGCGCGCGCGATCCGCAGCGTGTCGATCGAGCGCGGCCACGACGTGACCGACTACACGCTGGTCTGCATGGGCGGCGCGGCGGGGCAGCACGCGTGCCGGGTCGCCGCCGCGCTCGGCATCGGGCGGGTGCTGATCTCGCCCTACGCCGGGGTGCTGTCGGCGCTCGGCATCGGTCTCGCCGACGTCCGGGTGGTGCGTGAGGCGACGGTCGATGCGCCGCTGGCCACCGTGACCACCGCCGCCGATGCCCTCGCCGCCG
>JBBSFF010000192.1:0-4924 GCA_038238995.1 Sphingomonadales bacterium | reverse complement strand
TGACACTCGAGCTCGGCGGCAAATGCCCCGCGCTGCTAACCCCGGGGTCGGTCACCGCGGCTAACGTCGAATCGATCATCGGCACCAAGATGGTCAAGAATGGCCAGATGTGCGTCTCGGTCGACTATACCCTCGTGCCGCGTGGCGATGTCGAGACCTTCGTCGGGCTGGCGCAAGCGTTCATGGCGTCGGCCGTGCCCGACTACTCGCGAGGCCTCGACTGTACCGGCATCATCTCAGGCCGCCACCTCGACCGCCTGACCGACATGCTGCAGGAGGCGCGCGACCATCAGTGTCGCGTCGTCACCCTCGACCGCGACGCCGCCGTCGATCGCATCGGGCGGCGGATGCCGCTGTCGCTCGTCGTCGACCCCGCGGCGACACTGCGGATCATGCAGGAAGAGATTTTCGGCCCGATCCTGCCGGTCGTGCCGTACGACGACCTCGACGACGCGGTCGCCGCGATCAACGCCGGCGCGCGTCCGCTCGGGCTGTACGTGTTCGGCGACGACAGCGCGGCGACCGACCGCATCATCGCCGGAACGGTGTCGGGCGGAGTCTCGATCAACACCTGCGCGATGCAGAGCGCGCTGCCGTCGCTCGGGTTCGGCGGCGTCGGGATGAGCGGCATGGGCCGTCATCACGGCATCGAGGGCTTCCGCGAGTTCTCCAACCCGCGCGGCGTCTTCGTCCGCGGGTCGGGTGATCTCATCCCCGCCTTTTATCCGCCGTACAGCCAGGCCGCCGCGTTGGTCGACGCTGCCTTGTCGGGGGGTTGACCAAGCCCGCCGACCGGTCACCTCGGCTGGTCGGCAGGGTCGCGGGCGGTCACTATTTACGTTCAGGCGGCAACAGAGGGGGGTGGGAAATGCCGATGATCGCCAAGCGACGCGGAACGTTCCGCCGGCTGCACGACGCCGGTTTCTTCGCCATTCCGAACGCGTGGGACGCGGGCAGCGCGGTTCGGCTCGCCAAGCTCGGCTTCAGGGCGATCGCGTCGACCAGCGCCGGGGCGGCGTGGACGACGGGCAAGGACGATGGCGAACTCAGCCGTGACGAGGTTCTTGCGCATCTTCGCCGCCTCGTCGCGGCGACCGATCTGCCGGTCAACGCCGATTTCGAGAACGGCTTTGCCGACGCGCCCGACGCCGTCGCGGTGAATGTCACGCTGGCGGTCGCGACGGGGGTCGCCGGGGTCTCGGTCGAAGACTGGTCGGGCACGGCAATATATGACCTTGGCCTAGCGGTCGAGCGGATCGCGGCGTCGCGCGCGGCGATCGACGCGGTCGCTCCCGAGACGATGCTGATCGGCCGTCACGAGCGATTCCGCATCCCCGACATGAGGATCGCGGATAGCATCGCGCGGGCGGTCGCCTATGCCGGTGCCGGGGCGGATTGCCTGTTCGTCCCGGGGATGTCCGACCTGGGCGCGGTCGCTGAACTCGTCGCTGCGGTTGCGCCGAAGCCGGTTAACGTCCTCGTCGGCGATTTTGGTGCGACCTTCGGCGACCTTGCGCGGCTCGGGGTCCGTCGTTGCAGCGTCGGCGGCAGTCTCGCCAACCGGACGTGGCAGGCATTCGACGCCGCCGCCGCCGAACTCAAGGCGTTCGAGCCCTGACCGGCGCCCCCGGCCGTCCATCCCGCGACGTTGACGCCACCCCCAGTCCGGCTAGGGATGCGCGCGTGAGCGTCACCGAACACGATCCGACCGACGCTCGCCGCCTGCGCGACGCGTTCGGCTCGTTCGCAACCGGCGTGACCGTCGTCACCGGGCGTCGCGCCGACGGCACGCGCGTCGGCTTGACCGCGAACAGCCTGACGTCGGTTTCGCTCGATCCGCCGTTGTTGTTGTTCTGCCCGGCGCGAACCGCGTCGGCGCTGCCCGCGCTCGAAGCGAGCGGACGCTTCGCGATCAACGTCCTCGCCAGCGATCAGCGCGCGGTCGCCGACCGTTTCGCCCGTCGCGACGTCGACCGCTTCGCCGACGCGACGTGGGGCGATTGGCACGGCGTGCCGATCCTCGACGGCGCGCTGGCGAATTTCGTGTGTACCCTGTTCGCCGATCACGACGGCGGCGACCACCGCGTCGTCATCGGGCGGATCGAACGGTTGCGGATGAACGCCGTCCACGCTCCGCTGCTGTATTTCCGCGGCGCGTATCGGCAGGTCCACGTCGAGGCGTGAGCGCCGTCGGGCCGTCCGAGGCGGGGGCGGCGACCGAACCCGCCGACACCGCCGTCCTCGCACGCGGCGGCCGGGCGAGTTTCGGCGGCTTCGTGTTGCGGCTGCTCGCGCGGATGCCGTTCCTGTTCATCGCCGGACGGCTGTACGGCAGCAGCGAAGTCGGGCGGTTCGGCTACGCGATCCTCGTCGTCGAACTGACCGCGCAGCTGGCGACGATCGGCCTCCGGCGCGGGCTCGCCGAGGAACTCGCGCTCGGCGACCGCCCGCATGCCGACACCGTCGCCGATGCCTTGTTGCTGGGGGTCGTCCTCGCGACGGCGGGCGCGGCGCTGCTGCTGGCGCTGCCGATGCTGGTCTTCCCGGCGGGCGGCGTCACCGCGCTCGACCACTTCTTTCCGCTTGTCGCGCTCGCGGTGGCGGGTTCGGATATCAGCCTCGCCGGCCTCGCCTTCCGCCACGACATCGCCGCGCAGGTCCGCGCCCGCTCGATCATCGAGCCGTGGACGCTGACGCTGGTCGCAGTCCCGGCGTTCTACCTCGCCGGGAAGGCCGACGGACTGCTTGTCGCCTACGCCGCGTCGATGCTCGCGGCGGTGGCGGCATCGCTCATTCCCTGCGCGCGTGCGTTCGGCCTGCCGCGACGATGGCGGCCGTCGATCACCCGGCTGGTCGCGCTCGCCCGCGCGAACGCCCCGCTCGCCGGGGCCGACGTCGCCGACTGGGGATCGCGGCGGCTCGATTTCTTCCTGCTCGGGCGCTTCGCCAGCCCCGAAGTCGTCGGCATCTATTTCGTCGCGCAGAATATCGCCTCGCTAGCGGCCAAGCTGAAGAACAGCTTTGACCCGATCCTCGCGCCGCTGCTGACGACGAGCCTCGCGCGCGGCGACACCGCCGCCGTCGCCGGCCACGTCCGCCAGGTCGCGTTCTGGGTGTTGTCGGCGCAGTTCGCCGTCGTCCTCGCGCTCGGGCTGACCGCGCGCGCGTCGATGGGGCTGTTCGGCCCGGCGTTCGCGAACGGGGCGGCGGTGCTCGCGGTGCTGCTGACGGTCGAGGTGCTCGCCAGCCAAGGCGCGGTCGCCGAGGCGGCGCTGATCTACGTCCGGCGCAAGACCAACCTCGCGATCGCGGTCGCCGGCCTCGTGCTGCAAACGGTCGTCACCCTGATCTTCGTCCGCCAGTACGGGGGCCTCGCGGCGGCGGGCGGGCTCGCGGTGTCGGTGTTGGCGGTATCGATCGCCAAGTCGTGGCTGCTCCGGCGCGAACTCGGCAGCCGGGTTTCGGGATGGCGGGTCGCGCTTGTCGCGGCGGCGGTTCCCGCGTTCGGCGTCGGGCTCGGCGTCCAGCGCCTGCCCGAATGGGTGCAACTGTCGGTAGGGCTCGTCGCAATTCTCGGCACGTTCGGCGCGCTGCTCTGGTGGCTTGGCTTCGGCCCGAGCGACCGCCTGTTATTCCGCCGGACGCGCCCCGGTTGAGGGCTGGTCGCCAGTCCGGCGTTTGGGCGATGTTCGTTTCGACGTGTCGGTCATCCTGAGATGCCGACAAGTCGGTAGTGATGATTGAGCATCGTGTCGGCAAGCCGATGATCCGCGCGGACGTCCCACATTTGACCACGAAAGGACCGGGCAATCGCGGTGTGGACAGCCGGGTCGAGTTATTGAGTGCCACCCCTGATATCTTGCATCAACATCTTTTGTACAGTACTGATCGGTCGTCATCGGATTCTGTCGAGTGGCGCTGTTGGTCCAGACTGCCGAACAGCAATCCACGGCTTTGGCCGATCAGGAGGTAATCAGTCCCAGCCGCATCGGGTATTTGATCGTCCGCTATATCATCGTGCCGGATCGCACCGACCTACCGCTGTAGCAACGATGACGGCGCGGATGGCGACATCGAAGCTCGGGCCGATGCATTGAGTTGAAGTCGGTTTACGCTCGGCAGCGGTGTCTCGGAGCTCGACTCGTCAAAGCGCCGCCGAAGTATTTTGAGGAGTCGCAAAAGTTGGATCGTCGAGAGTTTCTTGCATCGGCAAGCGCCCTTGCTCTGCTGCCAAAGCCCGCATCGTCGAAGGAGAATGGTGGCGTGTCGCAAAGCCTGCGAAGTGCAGCGCGCGACGCGTGGATCTACGGCCTGCCGCTGATCGAACATGCCGGATCGCGCGACGGCGCCTTCAAACGCGGGCAGCGACCGGGCGAACTTCGCCATTCCCGGCAATTGGTGACGCCCGCCAATCAGGTCACGACGTCGAGCAACAACGACACGCTGTTTTCGCTGGCATGGTTCAATCTCGCGAACGGTCCGGCGACGCTCACCATCCCGCCGATGGGCGACCGCTATTATTCGGTCGCGTTGATGGACACGTACACCAACAATTTCACGATTCTAGGGACGCGGACGATCGGTGGGAACGGCGGGTCGTTCACGCTGGTCGGGCCAGGCGCGGCGAGCCTCGATCCGAAGGCAATCCGGAGTCCGACGCCGTGGGTCCATCTGCTCGTGCGGATGCTGATCGACGGCGATGCCGATCTGGCGGCGGCGAACGCGCTGCAGGACCGGTTCCGGCTGGAAGCGCCGACGACCGAGGTGCCGGTGCCGACGGTGTCGCGCAATGCGCCGTGGCACGAACTGTTTACCGGGCTTCAGCGCCAGTTGCTCGAAAATCCGCCGCCCGCGACCGACACGGCGATCCTGCGACGGATGGCCCCGCTCGGGTTCGATCGGCCGACCGCCTTCGATCGCCAGC
>JBBSFF010000191.1:0-4933 GCA_038238995.1 Sphingomonadales bacterium | reverse complement strand
GCCCCGGTGATGAACACCGACGCCGCCGGTGACAGGACCGAAAGGGTCAACAGCGACACCGCAACTGGACCGAGTGTCCGCCTGAGGGCGTGGGTCGTACCTGCCGTCACCGTCGCCATACCCCTCGCTCCCTGCCCGTCGGCAAGGTGGCCCGAGGCGTCGGGTCAGGTCAACCGGGTCGCCGCGGACTATTTCGTCGCGGCAATCTTCGCGGTCAGTTCGGGAACGAGCGTAAACAGGTCGCCGACGAGGCCGATATCGGCGACCTGGAAGATCGGCGCGTCGTCGTCCTTGTTGATCGCGACGATGATCTTCGAATCCTTCATCCCCGCGAGATGCTGGATCGCGCCCGAGATGCCGACCGCGACGTACAACTCGGGGGCCACAATCTTGCCGGTCTGGCCGACTTGGTAGTCGTTCGGGACATATCCCGCGTCAACCGCCGCGCGGCTTGCGCCGAGTGCCGCGCCGAGGCTGTCGGCGAGCGGCTCCATAACGTCGTGGAACTTCTCGGATGAGCCAAGCGCGCGACCGCCCGAGACGATGATCTTCGCCGCGGTCAGTTCGGGACGCGCGCTGGTGGTCAGGTCGGCGCCTAGGAAGCTCGACAGCCCGGCGTCGGGGGTGGCGGCGACGGGCTCGATCGTCGCGCTGCCGCCGTTCGTCGCCGCCTTGGCGAACGCGGTGCCGCGCACGGTGATGACCTTCTTCGCATCCGACGACTTGACCGTGGCGATCGCGTTGCCGGCATAGATCGGGCGGGTGAACGTATCGGGGCCCTCGACCGACAGGATCTCGCTGATCTGCGCGACGTCGAGCGCGGCGGCGACGCGCGGGGCGATATTCTTGCCGCGCGTCGTCGCGGGGGCGACGAAGGCGTCGTAGTTCGCCATCAGTCCGACGATCAGCGGGCTGAGGTTCTCTGCCAGCATATGGCCGTACGCCGCATCGTCGGCGAGCAGCACCTTGGTCACGCCTGCGACTTGTGCGGCGGCATCGGCGACCGACTGCGCGCTCTCGCCCGCGACCAGCAGATGGACATCCCCGCCGAGTTCGCTCGCCGCGGTCACCGCCGCGAGCGTCGCGTCCTTCAAGACCGCATTATCGTGTTCGGCCAGTACGAGGACGCTCATCCGATCGCTCCCAAAACCTTGAGTTTGTCGACCAGCTCGTCGACCGTCTTGACCTTGATGCCCGCCACCCGCTTCGCCGGCTCGGCGACCTTGACCAGCGTCAGCCGAGGGGTCGGATCGACACCGTAATCGGCCGGCGTCTTCGGCTCGATCTTCTTCGCCTTCGCCTTCATGATGTTCGGCAGCGACGCGTAGCGCGGTTCGTTCAGTCGCAGGTCGGTGGTGATGATCGCGGGCAGCTTGAGCGACACGGTCTCGGCACCGCCATCGACTTCACGCGCGACCGTGACACGGTCGCCGTCGACTGTGACCTTCGACGCGAAGGTCCCCTGCGGCCAGTCGAGCAGCGCGGCGAGCATTTGTCCGGTCTGGTTGGCGTCGTCGTCGATCGCCTGTTTGCCGAGGATGATCATCCCCGGCGATTCCTCTTTGGCGATCGCGGCGAGGATTTTCGCGACCATCAGTGATTCGGTCGTCTGGTCGGTGACGACGAGGATACCGCGATCGGCCCCCATCGCCAGCGCGGTGCGGAGCGTTTCCTGGCACTGCTGGACGCCGATCGACACGACGACGATCTCGGTGGCGACGCCTTTTTCCTTTAGCCGGATCGCTTCCTCGACCGCGATCTCGTCGAACGGGTTCATGCTCATCTTGACGTTGGCGAGTTCGACGCCGGAGCCGTCGGTCTTCACCCGGACCTTGACGTTATAATCGACCACCCGTTTGACGGGGACAAGCAGCTTCATCGGACGGGCTTTCCCAAGGATATTGCGGTCATCCTTAGGAAGTCGGCACGCGGTCCGTCAATCACGGTTCGATGACCCGATCGTCGCGCCGCCAGAGGTGGACCGCGAAACGAACGACAGCGTCGGTCCAGACCGCGATCGGCTTCCAGCCCGCGGCGAGGGCGAGAAGGCGTGCCTCGTCGAGGGTCCATTTGTGGCTGTTTTCGGTGTGGATCGTCTCGCCCGTCGCCATTTTGAAGGGCGTGCCGCACACGGTGAAGTCGATATCGCGGACGGCGCGGAGGTGCATCTCGATCCGCCCGAGCTCTGCGTTGAAGGGCGCGTGATGCGCGAAGGCGGACACATCGATCGTACCGTCGAGCTCGCGGTTGATCCGGTGCAACAGATTGAGATTGAACGCGGCGGTGATCCCGGCCGCATCGTTGTACGCGGCTTCGAGCGTGGCTGCGTCCTTACGCAGGTCGAGGCCGATGACGAGCCAAGAGCCGTCCCCGAGCGTGTCAGCGAAGGCGCGAAGGAGGTCGACCGCGGCGGCGGGGGCGAGATTGCCGAGCGTCGAGCCGGGAAAGAAACCCAGCTTCGGGCGACCGGCGATTCCGGCGGGCAGTTTGAGCGGGCGGGTGAAGTCGGCGGCGAGCGGAAAAACGGGCAATTCCGGTAACTTACGCGCGAGATCGGCGGCGGCCATGTCGAGGAATTCGGCCGAGATGTCGATCGGGACGTAGGCCGAGGCAGCGACGGTGCGGAGGAGGAGCGGGGTCTTCGCCGACGAGCCCGAGCCGAATTCGATCACCGCCCGCCCGGGGCCGACCGCCGCGGCGATCGCGCCGCCATTCGCTTCGAGGATGCCGACCTCGGTCCGGGTCGGGTAATATTCGGGGAGAGCGGTAATCTTTTCAAATAGTTCCGACCCGGCGGTGTCGTAGAAGAAGCGCGCGGGGATCGTCTTTTGCGGCTGTGCCAGTCCGGCCAGTACCGCTTCGGCGAAGTCGCCGTCATCGTCGTCGCGCATGGCCAGATGGAGCATTAGAGGTCCTTCGCCAGCCGCAGTCCGGTAAACTGCCAGCGCTGATGGGGATAGAAGAAGTTACGCAAACTCAATCGACTATGCCCGCGCGGGGTGGCGCATGAGGCCCCGCGCAGGACCATCTGGCCGCTCATGAACTTGCCGTTATATTCACCGACCGCGCCGTCGGCCGGGCGGAAACCGGGGTAGGGGAGGAAGGCGCTCGCGGTCCAGTTCCAGACATCGCCGAATAGGTTCGAACCGCCACCCGGCGCGATCCAGCCGGGGGCATCGAGCTGGTTGCCGGCGGTCGGGTCGGCCCCGGCGGCGGCGGTTTCCCATTCGAACTCGGTCGGCAGCCGGGCTCCCGCCCACGTTGCAAAAGCGTCAGCTTCGTAATGACTTAGGTGCGTGACAGCGGCGTCGGCGACGCGGTCGACACGGCCCGACAGGGTGAAATTGGTGCCGTCGTCGTCGCACCAGTGCAGCGGCGCAGCGATATTTTCGCGCTGCACCCAGCTCCAGCCGTCGGACAGCCACAACGATGCGGTTCGATATCCCCCGTCGGCGATAAATTCCGCCCAATCTCCGTTACTTACGCATGTTTTGGCAAGCGCGAACGGGCGCAGCAGGACCTTGTGCGCCGGGCCCTCGCAGTCGAAGGCGAAGCCCGCACCGCGAACCGCACCACTCCCCGCACCACGCTGCACGCCAATCCGAACGATACCGCCCGAGTGTCCGCTCCACCCTCGCGTGACAGGTTTTCCAGCGGATGTCGGGCGGCCGCCGTAACGCGCCGGGTCGTACACCACCGGGAAGGTCGGGTTCGCCGCGAACAGGTGGAGGATATCGGCCAGCAGCAATTCCTGATGCTGCTGTTCGTGCGCGATGCCGAGGTCGATCAGGTCGCGCGCGGCTTCGGGCAACCGCCCCCACGCGGCGTCGAGCGCGGCGTCGACATGCGCGCGCCACGCCAGCACCTCGGCAAGCGACGGCCGCGTCAGCAACCCGCGTGCGGCGCGGGGATGGCGTGCGCCGACCGCCTCATAATAGCTGTTGAACAGAAAGCCGAAGCGGTTGTCGAACACGCGGTAGCCCGCGACCCCGGCGAGGACGAAGGTTTCGAGGAACCACGTCGTATGCGCGAGGTGCCACTTCGCGGGCGACGCGTCGGGCATCGACTGGCCCGTCGCGTCGGCGTCGGACAGCGGCGCGACCAGCGCGACGCTCAGCGCGCGGGTCGCGAAGAAGCGATCGCGTAGCGCATCTCCCTCGATCTTCGCCGCCGTCGCCATCGTGCGTCCCGTTCAGTTGCGGCGTTGTAACGCTAGCGACCGGCTCCGGGTACCCACAGCACGTCGCCGTCGCTGCCATTTGCCACGCGGGCGAGGACGAACAAATGGTCCGACAGCCGGTTGAGGTAGCGGATCGCGGTCGGGTTGATCGTCTCGACCATCGCCGCCGTTACCGCCAGCCGCTCGGCGCGGCGGACGACGGTGCGCGCGAGGTGGAGGTGCGCCGCCGCCGCCGACCCGCCCGGCAGGATGAACGACGTCAGCGGCGCGAGGCTGGCGTTCATCGCGTCGATCTCGGCCTCCAGCCGGTCGACCTGCGACGCCGTTGCGCGGAGCGATGTCGAGTCGGCGGCGAAATCGTCGCCCGGAGTCGCGAGATCGGCACCGACGTCGAACAGGTCGTTCTGGATGCGGGCGAGCATCGCATCGGTCGCGGCGTCGGCCACTGCTCGCGCCGACAGCCGGGCGATGCCGATCACCGAATTCGCCTCGTCGACCGTGCCGTACGCCGCGACCCGGGCATCGTCCTTGGCGCGGCGCGACCCGTCGGCGAGCCCGGTCGTGCCGTCGTCGCCGGTCCGCGTGTAGATGCGGTTGAGTTTGACCATAATGTTGCCCTCAAAGTCCCCAATCTCTGCCGTCATCCCCGCGCAAGCGCGGAACCAAATCCATCGGTAGGCGATTGTCCCCCCTTGGCCGGGGATGTCGGTGGGTGATTGTTTTTTATTCCCCGGGCCGGTTGTTGAAGTACAT
>JBBSFF010000190.1:0-4941 GCA_038238995.1 Sphingomonadales bacterium | reverse complement strand
GGCAAGCTCGGTCCTCGGCAGCGGCTACCAGTATCGCGGCGTCTTCGCGAGCGCGGCGGCGGCGACGGCGTCGGGTATCGCGGGCGCGGTCGTCGGTGGCCCCGACCCGCGCGCGCCGACCGCGCCGGGCGCGAGCGCGCCCGGTATCGTCGGGCTGTTCAATAGCGGCATCCTCAACCCGTTCTCGCTCGTCCAGTCGCCCGAAGCGATCGCCGGGCTCAAGGCGGTATCGGCGCAGGGAACCCGGCTCTACGGCGGCAAGTACGAGGTGCAGCAGTTCGACGGGTCGGTTTCGGGCAGCCTGTTCCGCCTACCCGGCGGCATTGCGAAGGTCGCCTTCGGCGTCGACTACCGCCACGAAAGCTACAAGTTCGACGGGTCGTCGGCCGGCTCGATCTCGTCGCCCGACATCTTCAACGTCGCGTTCGACAACATCAACGCGCTCAACCAGGTGTCGCGCGACGTCAAGGCGGCCTATGCCGAATTCTCGTTCCCGGTCTTCAAGATGCTGGAACTGAGCGCCGCTGGCCGCGTCGACGACTACACCGGCTTCGGCTCGACCTTCAATCCGAAGATTACCGCCAAGTTCCGGCCGATCAGCTGGTTCCTCGCGCGCGGGTCGTACAACACCGGCTTCCGCGTGCCGAGCTTCAACCAGATCTTCAACGGCGTGACGCAGTCGCCCAATCCGGGCAACACGCTGGTCGATCCGACCCTGTGCCCGGCGGGGTCGGTCGTCGGCTCGTCGATCGGCTGCGCGGCGATCACCCCCGACTCGCTCAGCGGCGGCAACCTGACGCTGCGCCCGGAAACGTCGAAGCAGTTCAGCGTCGGCGCGGTCTTCCAGCCGTCGCGGCACTTCAGCGCCTCGGCGGACTATTGGAACATCGCGGTCGACAACGTCATCGGCACGATCACCGTCCCGCAGCTGCTCGCGAACATCGGGGCCTTTCCGGAGCGCATCACGCGGACCGGCGGCATCATCACGCTCGTCGACCTGCGGACCGGCAACTTCGGCTCGCGCCGGACGCAAGGGATCGATTTCACCGCCGCCGGCAATCTCGACGCCCTCGGTGGCACCTTTGGCGCCGGGTTCGACGGGACGCTGCTTCTCGTCAAGCGCGAGAAATTGCTGCCCAACCTGCCGTACACCAACATCCTCGGCGTCTTCACGCTGTCGGGCGATCTCGGGCTCAAGGTCAAGTATAACGCGTTCGTCACCTATCAGCGCGACGGGTACGGCTTGACGTTCTCGCAGATCTATCGTGGCGACTATCAGAACTTTGCGCTGCCGCTCAGCACGACGCGGCCCGACTACAACCCGCGGGTGCGGCCGTACATCGTCTACAACCTGACCGCGTCGAAGCGGTTCGAGGAGGGGCTGACCCTGACGGCGGGCGTCAAGAACATCTTCAACACCGACCCGCCGTTCGCGATCACCTACGATTCGAACACCGGGGCCGGCAGTTCGTGGGAGCCGCGCGTCACCGACCCGCGCGGGCGGTCGTTCACCATCCAGGCCGAGGTCAAGTTCTAGGGTGCGTCCGCCGCGGTCGGTGGCGACCGCGGCGATGGGTGCGCGCCTCGAAGAGAAATGGTGAACGCACTTGGGTTCGAACCAAGGACCCGCAGATTAAGAGTCTGCTGCTCTACCAACTGAGCTATGCGTCCACACGCGCCCGGGCGTGACCCTGAGCGAGGGCGGCGGATAGCACCGGGTTCCGGGCTTGTCTAGCGCTGCAGCGTCGCGTCCTTGCCGCGCGCGATGCCCATCACGATGCCGAGCAGAATCAGCACCGTCATCATCGCCGACCCACCCCAGCTGACCAGCGGCAGCGGGATGCCGACGACCGGGGCAAGCCCCGTCACCATCATCATGTTGATCGCGAGATAGAAGAAGAGCGTCACCGCGAACCCCATCGCCGCGAGCCGCGCGAACGGCGCGCGCGCCGACAGCGCGACGCGGACCGCCCAGACGAGGATCACGCCGAACCCGGCAAGCAGGAACAGCCCGCCCGCCAGTCCCCACTCCTCCGCCATCGTCGCGAAGATGAAGTCGGTGTGGAGTTCGGGCAGATAGTCAAGGTGGCTCTGCGTGCCGTGGAGGAAGCCCTTGCCGAACACCCCGCCGCTGCCGATCGCGATTTTCGACTGGGTGATGTGATAGCCCGCGCCCAACGGATCGCTCGCGGGGTCGAGGAAGATCAGCACGCGCTTGCGCTGATAGTCGTGCATCAGCGACCAGACGACCGGCAGCGCGGCTCCGGCGGCGGCGGCGGCCCCGGCGAACAGCCACAGCGAGACGCCGGCGAGGAACATCATCATCACCCCGCCGAACGCGATCGCGAGCGCGGTGCCGAGGTCGGGCTGGAGCATGACGAGCGCGGCCGGCATCGCAATCAGGAACAGCGGCGGCCCGAGCGCGACGAGCTTTCCGGCGTACTGGCGCGGCACGAAATGATAGTAGCGCGCGAGCGCGAGGATGATGGCGAGCTTCATGAACTCCGACGGCTGCAGCCGGATGATGCCGACGTCGAGCCAGCGGCGGCTGCCCCCGCCGATCGCGCCGAGAGCCTCGACCCCGAGCAGCCCGAGCAGCACCGCGCCGTAGAGCGGGTACGCCCATTTCAGCCACATCTCGACCGGCACCCGCGACAGGCCGAGCATCGCCACGAGGAGCACGGCGAAGCGGATGCCCTGCTTCGCCGCCCACGGCTGGAAACTGCCCCCGGCGGCCGAATACAGCACGACGAGCCCGAAGCCGCCGACCGCGACGATCGCCGCGATCACCACCCACGGCAGCTCGCGCAGCTGCGCCCCCCACGCGCCGTTCAGCATGGGCTATTCAACGCCTTCGGCCTTGGGTGCGGCGTCGGGCGTCAGGCTCGCCGCGACCGCCGCGAGGTCGACCGGCGTCGAGGCGGCGATGGCGGCGGCTTCGGCGGCAGCGATCGCGGCGGCCTTCTTCGCCACGAACGCGCGCTCGATCGGCGCGAGCGTTGCCATCGCGCGCTCGGGCTCGAACAGATACGTCAACACGTCGCGCGCGATCACCCCCGCCGCAGCGCCGTGGTTGCCGTGTTCGAGGACGACGCTGATCGCGTATTTCGGCGCGTCGGCAGGGGCGAAGGCGACGAACAGGCCGTGGTCGCGGTATTTCCACGGCTGCGATTCGCTCTTGGTCCGCCCGGCGCGGCGATCTGCCTTGCTGATGTTGCGGACTTGCGCCGATCCGGTCTTGCCCGCCATCTGGACGCCGTCGACCATCAGCCGCGTGCTCTTGCCGCTCCCGGCGCTGCTGTTGACGACGTTGAGCATCCCGGTCCGCACGACCGCGAGGTGCTCGGGCGGAATGTCGAGCGGCGGGGCGGGGACGCGCGGATCGTCGGCGAACAGCCGCGGTTCGACCGAATTGCCCGACGCCAGCCGCGCCGCCATCACCGCGAGCTGGAGCGGATTGGCGATGATAAAGCCCTGACCGATCGCCGTATTGAGCGTGTCGCCGATCCCCCACGGCTTGTTGTACCGCGCGAGCTTCCATGCCGTGGTCGGGATGATCCCCGCCGACTGTCCAGGGAGCGGCAGGTCGAACTTGGTGCCGAGCCCGAATTTGCGCGCGGTGGCGGCGATCGCGTCGACCCCGACCGCGCGCCCGAAAGTGTAGAAATAGACGTCGCAGCTCTGCGGAATCGCCTTGTGCAGGTCGACCCGACCATGGCCGCGCTTCGACCAGCAATGCCATGTCGCGTTGCCGAGCCGGTAGCTGCCGTTGCAGCCGCACGCCGCGTCGGCGGCGATGCCGCTGCCGAGGACGGCGAGCGCGGTCATCGTCTTGAAGGTCGACCCCGGCGGATACAGGCCCTGTGCGCTCTTGTTGATCAGCGGGTGGTGGTCGTCGGCCTGGAGCTCGGCCCACAGCTTGGCGGTGACGCGGGTCGAGAAAGCGTTCGGGTCGTACGCCGGCATCGACACCATGCACAGTACGTCGCCGGTCGCGCAGTCGATCACGACGACGCTCGCCGAATTGTCGGTCAGGCGGCGCGCGGTGAAGCTTTGCAGGTCGCGGTCGATCGTCAGCCGCAGCGTCTTGCCGGGGATGTCGGGGCGAGTGTCGAGGTCGCGGACGACGCGGCCGCGCGCGTTCACCTCGACCCGGCGCGCGCCCGCGACCCCACGCAGCCGGGCGTCGGCGCGGCGCTCGATGCCGTCCTTGCCGATCTTGTAACCGGGGAAGATCAACAGCGGGTCGCGCGTCACCGCGAATTGTTCGGGGGTCGGCGTGCCGACATAGCCGAGCAGATGGGCGAAGGCGTCGCCGCCGGGATAGACGCGCAGGAAACCGGGGAGCGGCTGGATGCCGGGCAGGTCAGGCAGGTTGACGTTGATCGCGGCGAAGGTCGGCCAGCTCAGCCCGTGCGCGATCTCGACCGGCACGTATTTCGGCTGGCGCGCGACGTCGGCGCGGATGCGGTCGAGATCGTCCGCGGTCAACGGCACGACCTTGCCGACCGCCGCAAGCGTCGCCTCGAGGTCGGTCACCGTTTCGGGCAGCAGCTCGAGCCGATAGTCGGGCTGGTTGACCGCAAGCGGCTTGCCCTCGCGGTCGACGATCCAGCCGCGCCGTGGCGGAACCAGCCGCAGCGAGACGCGGTTGCCCTCGGCGAGCGTGGCGTATTTCTCGCCCTGCCAGATCGACAGATACGCCATCCGCCCCGCGAGCGTCAGCCCGACCGCGGCCATCCCCGCGCCGACGACGAACGCGCGGCGGCTGAACTGCTGGTCGCTCGCCGCCGGTCCTGCCAAACCCTTCGCCATCAGCGCCGCGCCTGCAGCCGCCGCTGGATCGACGCGAACAGCAGGACGATCGCGGGATACGCGAGGATCGTCGTAACCGCCTGCACCAGCAGCGGCGCCAGCGGCCCGTGCGTCCCCGCGAGCGCG
>JBBSFF010000189.1:0-4948 GCA_038238995.1 Sphingomonadales bacterium | reverse complement strand
GTCAAGGACATCATCGGCCAGGTCGCGAGCGTCTTCGGGCAATTGTCGGCGGCGGTCCGCGCGGCGGCGTCGGTGACCGTCGCGGCGGGTATCGCGGTGCTGATCGGCGCACTCGCCGCGAGCCGTCAGGCGCGGATCTACGACGCGGTGCTGCTGAAGGTGCTCGGCGCGACGCGCACGCAGATCGTCGTCGCGACGTTGATGGAGTACGCAGCGCTTGCCGGGGTCGTCGCCGGGCTCGCGCTGCTGCTCGGGGCCGGGGCGGGGTGGTATGTCGTGACGCGGACGCTCCAGCTCGACTGGGCTCCCGAATGGGGGCCGGTCGTCGCGACGGTCGGGGTCGGCGCGGTCGTCACCGTCCTGCTCGGGCTGGCGGGGTCGTGGTCGGCGCTGTCGGCGCGGCCGAATAGCGCGCTCCGAACGCTGTAGGCGCGGCGCTTGAATCCATCCCGCAAAGCGCCGATATTGCGGGGGTGTCGGCGCGTGCCGATTCGATGGAGACGATGATGGCCAATCAGTTCGACCCCCGCGCCGCTTACCCGCGCGCGACCGGGCGCGTCGCGGACGGCGCGACGTTCGACGCCGGTCTGCGGACGTACATGCTGTCGGTTTACAATTACATGGCGAGCGGCGTGCTGCTCACCGGCGTCGTCGCGCTGCTGTTCGCGCAGTCGGGGCTGGTCTATTCGCTGTTCAGCGAGGCTGGCCGCCCGTCGGCGCTCGGCTGGGTGGCGATGATCGCCCCGTTGGGCGTCGTCTTGACGATGAGCTTCGGCGTCAACCGCCTGTCCGAATTCAGCGTCAAGGCGCTCTTCTGGGGCTATGCCGCGATCATGGGCGTGTCGCTGTCGACGATCTTCCTGCGCTACACCGGCAGCTCGATCGCCGTGACGTTCTTCGCCACTTCGGCGTCGTTCGCGTCGCTCAGCCTGTACGGCTACACGACCAAGCGCGACCTCGGCGGCATGGGCAAATTCCTGCTGATGGGTCTCGTCGGGCTGATCGTCGCGTCGCTGCTCAACGCGTTCTTCCCGTCGTCGGTCGGGTCGCTGATGATCAGCTGCGTCGGCGTGCTGCTGTTCGCGGCGCTGACGGTTTACGATACGCAGAAGATCAAGAACATGTACGACGTCGTTGGCAACAGCGACTTCCGCGGCAAGTCGATCGTGATGGGCGCGCTGACGCTCTACCTCGACTTCATCAACCTGTTCCTGTTCCTGCTCCGCTTCATGGGCGGCAACCGGAATTAGGGTTGAGAGCCGACTGACGAAGAGCCTCGCGGGCAACCGCGGGGCTTTTTTTATCCCTCCCCGGAACGGGGAGGATCAAGCACAAGCCGCCGCCTCGACCCAGTCGAGCCGGTCCTGCCCGAACCACATTTCCTCGCCGACGAAGAACGTCGGGGCCCCGAACACGCCGCGCGCGATTGCCGCGTCGGTGGTGGTACGCAACGCGTCCTTGACCGCTTGCGCCTCGGCGAGCGCCAATGTCGCCGCCGCGTCGAACCCAGCGGCGGTCAACATCGTTGCGACCTCGCCCGGTTCGCCCATGTTTCGCGGGAAGTGCCACATCGCGTCGAACGCGAAATCGACGTAGCGTAGATACCCCGGGTCGTCGCGCAGCGCGGTCGCCAGCCGCATGAGGGTGGTCGTATTGATCGGGAAATGCGGGTTGATCGCCATCGGCACGCCGTCGCGCGCGGCGAAGCGGGCGAGGTCGATGCCGGTGTATCGCCGCTTTGCCGGGACCGCGACCGGCGAGGCATTGCCGGTCGCCTTGAACACCGCGCCCAGCAGCATCGGGACATGCTCGACAGCCGCGCCGGTTCGCGCCGCGACACCCTTCAACCGGCAGTGCGCGATGTAGCTCGCGGGCGAGCCGAAGTCGTAGAAGAACTCGATTTTGCTGGGCATTAGAATTTCTCCGTCCACGGGCGCAGGTCGAGTTCGTGGGTCCACGCGTCGCGCGGTTGCGCGTGAAGGAACCAATAGGCGTCGGCGATGTGATCGGGGTCGAGGATGCCGTCGTCGGCCTTCGCCGCGTAGCGATCGGGAAAATTGTCGCGGATGAACGCGGTGTCGATCGCGCCGTCGACGATGACATGGCCGACGTGGATTCCTTGCGGCCCGAGTTCGCGCGCCATGCTTTGGGCGAGCGCGCGCAACGCGTGTTTGCCCCCGGCGAAGGCGGCGAACCCCGCAGCCCCGCGGATGCTCGCGGTCGCCCCAGTGAACAGGATCGTGCCACTCCCGCGCGGGATCATCACCCGCGCCGCCTCGCGCCCGGTGAGGAATCCGGCGAGCGCGGTCAGCTCCCAGATCTTGCGATACTTGCGCGCGGTCTCGGCGAGGAGCGGGGAGGGGACGTTCGCGCCGATGTTGAACACCGCGACGCCGACCGGGCCGACGTCGGCCTCGACGCGGTCGAACAGCGCGACCATCGCGTCCTCGTCGCGGGCGTCGGTCGCCATCGCGACGGCGCGGCCGCCCTCGGCTTCGATGGCCGCGACGAGCGGCTCGAGCGCGGCGGCGGTGCGGCGGACGACGACGGCGGTGAAGCCCTCGCGGGCGAAGCGGCGGGCGATCGCCCCGCCGGTGGCGTCGCCGGCCCCGACGACGATCGCGGCCTCGTTCATGGGATCAGCACGATCTTGCCGAGGTTGGTTCCCGCGCCGATCAGCCGGTGCGCCTCGGCGGCGGCGGCGAGCGGCAGCTCGCGGTCGACGACCGGCGTGATCTCGCCCGCCGCCGCGAGCGCGAACACTTCGGCCAGATCGGCGCGATAGAAATCGGGGTGCGTCGTCTTCCAGTCGGTGACGAGATACCCGCGCCAGCCGCGGTTCGACATGAAGATCGCCTGCGCGGTCTTGCGCGGCGAGCCGAGGAACGCCTTCGCCAGCCGTAGCGGGTTGCGCGTTCCCCCGCTCAGCCCGCCCTGGAAGCCGAACAGCACCGCCTGCCCGCCCGATCGCAGCGCGGCGAACGACGTCGCCGATGCGGTGCCGCCGACGCCGTCGAACACCGCGTCGACCCCGCCGCCCGACAGGTTCCGGACCTGCGCGAGGATGTCGCCGTCGCGGTCGATCGGGGTCGCGCCGTGCGCGCGGACCTGGTCGAGCCGCGCCCCCGACGCGATGCCGAAGGTGGCGATGCCGAAATGCCGTCCGAGTTCGAGGAGCAGCGAGCCGACCCCGCCCGCCGCGCCCCAGACGAGCATCCGCTCGACCGACGGTCGTGCGACGCAGCGCGTCAGCATCTGGAACGCGGTCAGCCCGTTCAAGACGAGCGCGGCCGCCTGCGGCGATGTCAGGCCGTCGGGAACGGGCACGCAATCGGCGGCGGCGACGGCGGCGTATTGGGCATAGCCGCCGGTGGCGGTCAGCGCCGCGACGCGGGTGCCGGGGGGTATGGCATCGCTTTCGACGCCCCCGTTTTCGACAACCGTGCCGACGACTTCGTAGCCGGGGGTGAACGGAATCTTGACCCCCGGGTACAGGCCGAGACGCATGACGACGTCGGCGAAGGCGACCCCGACCGCCTCGATCCGGATCACGACCTGCCCGGCGGCGGTGACCGGCACGGGCGCGTCGACGAATTCGAGCACCTCGGGCCCGCCGCTGCGGTTGACCACGATTTTCGAATTCGCCGTCATCGTCCCGCTCCCCGCGTCAGTCGAGCGCGAAGATGAGACACGATGACGTGCCGTGCGCAAGCACCTTGCCCGTCGCGTCGGTCAGCGTACCGCGCACGGTGCCGACGCGGCGCCCGACGTTGATCACCTCACCGTGCGCGGTGACCGGACCGGTCGCGGCGGTGATCGCGCGGACATAGGTGATGTTGATGTCGATCGACGTGTAGCCCGTCCCGGCGGGGAGCGTCGTGTGCACCGCGCAGCCCATGCAGCTGTCGAGCAGCGTCGCGGCATAGCCGCCGTGGACGCTGCCGAGCGGGTTGTAGTGCTCGGGGCCGGGGATGCCTTCGAACACGATCACGCCGTGGTCGGCGTGCACGCCGCGCATGTTCATCAGCCCCGCGATCGGCGCGCCCGGCAGCGAGCCGTCGATCATCGCGCGCATCAGGTCGAGCCCCGCCGTCCCCCGCAACGCGTCGGCGGGGAGCGGGGCGCGGATCGGCGCGGTTTCCGGATTCACGACTTCACGTGGCGGTTGCACCGCACGAGATCGGCCTCGGCGAACGCATAGCCGGCGGCGGTGAAGGCGGCGACGCGTCCGGCGGTGCTGGCGACGCCGGTGCATGCGGCGACGGCTTCGCGGAGCATCGGGCTCGCCATGCCGGTACACGCGGTGCCGTCGCAATGCCAGACGCCGGCTTCGGTGACGGGGTTCGGGGTGCGGGCGGGGGCGGCGAGGCGGGCGGTCGAGGGGCCGGGCGCGGCGAGCGCGGAAGACGATGTAATTACAGCTATTACGGCAACAAGCAGGCGCATGGTCGTCTCCATCAGAGCAGGGTGTAGGCGTCGTTCAGAATGAAGCGGAGCGCGGCGAGGCGTTCGGCCCCGAGGCGGGTAGTGACGTCGGCCTGTGCCGCGATCCACGCGGTCTTAGCGGTGCGGGCGCGGGCGTCGCCGGCGTCGGTCAGGCGGATCGCCTTGGCGCGCCCGTCGTTGGCGTCGCGCTCGATCGAGATGAGGCCGCCAACGCACAGCGGCTTGAGCAGCCGCGACAGCGTCGACGCATCGCTCGACAACCGCTCCGCGAGCGCGGCGACCCCGACCGGTTCGCCCCCCCGCAGGCTCCACAGGATGCCGAACTGGCCGATCGTCAGCCCGTGCGCGCTCAGCGCATCGTCGTAGATTTGCGTCACCTTCCGCGTGAAGCGCCGCGCGACCATCGCGGTGCACGGCGTGCTTGCGGCGAGCGAGGGCAGGGCGCGGGTCACGCTCCGAGCACTAAATTAAGCGCAATTGCATGTAAAGCGAAAATTCAGGC
>JBBSFF010000188.1:0-4949 GCA_038238995.1 Sphingomonadales bacterium | reverse complement strand
ATCTTCATGCGCATCCCCCGGAATATGGGCGGCGTCTTAATGGCGGCGTCATCGATCGGCAACACGTCGTGACGCGAATCGCGCCGGGTGTGACCGGCGCGCTACTTTCGCGTCCCCATGAGGGCTTGGGCCTGCCGCCGCATATTCTCGTTGTCCGACCACGCCCAGAACACCACCTCGACCTTCGGATCGTCACGCGCGACACAGCGGATGCGTAGGCCGTCACTGATCAACGCGCATCGCGCGCCAGGCGCATGCGCGGCGAAGAGACGCTGGGCGCGTTCGAAATCGCTTGGCACCGCCGATCCCCGAATCGTTCGGGACATTGTTTCGGGTCCGCCGCCGTCCGTCTATCGCGCGAGGGCGATCAGCGAAAGATTTCGTCCATAATCGTCCTCGCCCGCATGAACGCTGCGACGATAGCTGAACCAGTCGTCGGCGTTGGCATAGGTGTCGCGCCCGGATGCCGCGATGCAGGTCAGCCCTTCGGCGGCGAGTCGCGCGGCGACGAAGCCCTCGAGGTCAAAATGAAGATGGCCTGCCCTGCCGAGCGTGAAGAACGCGGCGAACCCCGGATCGACGGCCGTGAAGGGATCGGCGTAGTCGGTGCCGACTTCATAGCTCGCCTGCGCGATGCACGGGCCGATCGCGGCGGCGATCCGGTCGCGCCGCGCGCCGAGTTGCTCCATCGCCGCGATGGTTGCGGGTAGCACACCGTACAGCGCGCCCTTCCACCCGGCGTGCGCTGCGCCGATCACGCCTGCCGCGATATCGGCGAACAGGACCGGGGCGCAGTCGGCGGCGAGGATGCCGAGGACGAGGTCGACCCGGTCGGTGACGAGCGCGTCGGCGCGCGGACGATCGGCATCGGCGAGCCACGGGTCGGCGATGACCGCCACCGGACCGTGCACCTGATGCACCGTGACGAGCGCCGCCCCCGGCGCGACCGCGGCGACCGCGCGGTGCCGGTTTTCGGCCACCGCCGCCGGATCGTCGCGCGACCCTAGCCCGGTGTTGAGCCCGGCGAAGATGCCGGTCGAGACGCCGCCCTGCCGTCCGCAAAAGCCGTGGCGGGTCCCGGCGAGCGCCGTCGCGGTGACGAACGGGACGCTCATGCTCCCGTTCCGTCGAGCGCCAGGCGGCATATGATGTCCTCGTCGGCATGGTCGCCGACCATGAAGGTGTACGGCATGACCTCGACGAAGCCGGCCCGCCCATAGAATCGCCGCGCCCGGGGGTTGTCGACATACACCGACAGCCACAGGTCGGCAGCTTTTCGCGTGCGCGCCGCGCCGATTGCCCAGTCGAGCAGCGATGCCGCGACGCCCAACCCGTGCCACGGCGGGTCGACGTAAAGCTGATATAACTGCAGCCCGGCGCGGTCGGCCGCTTCGACCGCAAAGGTCAACGGCCCGATCCGGGCGTAGCCGATGGCGACGCCGTCGACCTCGGCGAGCCGGACCGTCGCGTCGCCGGCAATCGCCGACCTCCAGCGCTCGGGCGTGTGGTTTTCGAGGAAGACCGCGAGGTTGGCGGGCGAGTATAGGTAACCGAATGTCGCGGTGAAGGTCCGCGCGCCGATGACGCCGAGCGCGGCGGCGTCGGCGACCGTCGCGTCGCGGTAGCCGACGGTCATCCGAACCCCGGCATGGCGCTGCCGTCCGGCGACACCGCCAGCACCTTGAACAACGTCCCCATCGCATCCTCCCCCGTCAGCCGCTCGACCGCCGCATCGATTGCGGTGGCCTGTCGCTCGGTCGCGCGCGCCTTCAGCGCCGCCGCGCGAACGTCGATACCGAGCGCGCGCAGGAAATCGCCCTGCCCGACCGGACCCCGCGCCGGCACCCCCGCGGTCTCGATCGCCGCCGACAGCGCGCCGAAATCGACATGCGCGGTCAGATCGACCTCGCCGGGCTGCGCGAACGGATCGGCGAGGGCGTGCGCGCGGACCGCTTGCAGCGTGTCACCTGTCGCGGGGCCGGCATGCCCGTAGTCGACGATGAGTGCCGCGCCGCCATGTCGCGCGAGCCGCGCGCCGATCTCGGCGGCGATCGCGGTCGAGGTCGGCGACATTTCGACGACGCTGCCGACAGCCGCCGAAGCCAGCAGGGGCGGTACCAGCACCGTCGCATCGATCGGGCCGAGTGCCGGAGCGAAGCCGTCGTCGCCGACGACCACGACGCGCTCGCGCCAGCCTGCCGCGCCGCGAACGAACTGACGGAGCGGCAGCGCGTCGAAGAACTCGTTGGCGACGAGGAACAACGGGGCGTCGTCGGGGACGCCGTCGAGGCCGTCGGACCATTTTGCGCCCGGCACGCGTGCCCCCTGCGCGGCGCGTAATACCGGGCTGGTCTCGACGAAATCAACTTTCGGGAACCATTTTGCTGCAGTCATGCTGCGCATCATATCGGCCATCAACGTCCCGCGCCCGGGACCGAGTTCGACCAGCCGGGCCGTCGCGGGCGATCCGGCGCGACGCCACATCTCGACCACCCATGCGCCGATCAGCTCACCGAATATCTGGCTGATTTCAGGCGCGGTGGTGAAATCACCGCCCACGCCAAACGGATCGCGGGTGGCATAATATTGCGCGTTGCACAGCGCCAGCCACCGCGCGACCGGCATCGGCCCGTCCGCCGCGATCTCGCGCGCCAGTCGCTCGGCGAACGGCGTCACGCGGCGATCGGCGCGCCCACGGAAACCGATCGCCCCCGGCTCGAGGCCATCAGATAGGCGCCGATCGCCACCATCGGCGCGCACAGCCACTGCCCCATCGTCAGGCCTAAGGCTAGATAGCCGACCTGAACGTCGGGCTCTCGAAAGAACTCGATGCCGAACCGCAATAATCCGAACCCGAACAGGAATGCGCCGCCGAGCATGCCCGGATGTATCCGCGCGCGCGTCCGCCAGAATAGCGAGGTCATGACGATCAGCAGGAACAGCCCCTCGAACGCCGCTTCGTAAAGCTGGCTCGGGTGACGCGGCAGCGGCCCGCCGCCGGGGAACACGATGCCCCAGTCGCTTCCCGTCACGCGGCCCCACAACTCGCCGTTGACGAAGTTCGCCAGCCGTCCGAGCAGCTGGCCAAACGGCTGGACGCACGCGACATAGTCGGCGATCCGCAACCATTTCAGGCCGTTGGCGCGGGCGAAAACGACGATCGCGATGATCGAGCCGATGACGCCGCCGTGGAACGACATGCCCCCCTCCCACAGTCGCAGGATTGCCAGCGGGTCGGCGGCGAACTTGGTAAAGTCGTAGAACAGGACATAGCCGATTCGGCCGCCGAGGATGATGCCGACCGTTATCCAGGTGATGAACGCATCGTTTTGCAGCCGCGTCATCGGCGCCCCCCATGCGTCGATCATCCGCCCGAGGATCCACCACCCGCCGAGAATGCCGCCGATATACGCGAGGCTGTACCAGCGCAGCGCGAAGCCGTGGAACTCGAACAGGACCGGCGACAGGCCGAGGCTGGTCCAATCGAGCGCGATCCGGGCATGGTCGAGCAACATGATTTTCCTTGTGTCGCAACGTCGCCGCACCATAGTCGGGGAAAGCGATAAGACAATTGGGAGAGGCTTGGCCGATGACCGACGCGCTCGAGAAATTCCGTGCCGAGACCCGCGACTGGCTCGAGGCGAACTGCCCGGCCGAGATGCGGCTGCCGATCACGAGCGACGCCGACGTCTGCTGGGGCGGGCGCAACGCCGAGCTTAGCCCGCCGCAGCGGCTATGGCTCGACCGAATGGGCGCGAAGGGCTGGACCGTCCCCAAATGGCCGGTCGCGTACGGTGGCGGCGGCCTGAGCAAGGACGAGGCGAAGGTGCTGGCGAGCGAGCTGCGCGCGATCCGGGCGCGGACGCCGCTGGCGTCGTTCGGGATCTGGATGCTCGGGCCGGCGCTGCTCAAATACGGGTCGGAGGAGCAAAAGCTCGACCACCTGCCCAAGATCGCGCGGGGCGAAATCCGTTGGTGCCAGGGCTATTCGGAGCCGGGCGCGGGTTCCGATCTCGCGTCGCTACGGACCAGTGCCGAGGACAAGGGCGACCACTACCTCGTCAATGGGCAGAAGGTGTGGACGAGCTACGCCGACAAGGCCGACTGGATCTTCTGCCTCGTTCGCACCGACGCCGCCGCGCCCAAGCATCTGGGCATCAGCTTCCTGCTTTTCGACATGGCCTCACCCGGCGTCAGCACCTCGCCGATCAAGCTAATCTCGGGCTATTCGCCGTTCTGCCAGACCTTCTTCGACGACGTCCAGGTGCCGAAAGGTAATCTGATGGGGACCGCCGGCAAGGGCTGGGACATCGCCAAATATCTGCTGACGCACGAACGCGAAATGATCGGCGACCTCGACGACGGGCGGCGCTCGCTCGCCCAAATCGCGGTCAAGGCGCTGGGCGAGGCGGGCGTCGCGCCGCTGCGGACCGATATCGTCCGGCACGAGATCAACGCGCTCGCGTTCGGGCTGACGATGGAGCGCGTCAAGGACGAGACCAAGGCCGGGCAGGGGACCGGGGCGCTGTCGTCGATGCTCAAATATTACGGGACCGAGCTCAACAAGCAGCGGCAGGAATTGCTGATGTCGGTCGCCGGATCGGACGGGCTGGTGTGGGAAGGCAAGACGCGAGGCGAGGGCGATCTGTCGCGCCACTGGCTGCGCAGCCGGGCGAACTCGATCGAGGGCGGCACGAGCGAGGTCCAGCTCAACATCATCGCCAAGCGCGTGCTCCAGCTGCCGGGCGCGTGAGCGGCGCTGCGGTCGACGACATTCGGGGAGTGACGACTTGGCGCTAGTTCTGACCGACGACCAGACGATGATTCGCGATTCGGCGGACGGGTTCTTTGCCGGGGAGGCCCCCGTCGCCGAACTCCGGAAGCTCCGCGACACCGCCGACGCGACCGGCTTCGACCGCGGGCTGTGGGCGAAGATGGCCGAGATGGGT
>JBBSFF010000187.1:0-5012 GCA_038238995.1 Sphingomonadales bacterium | reverse complement strand
CGGCGGAGGTCGAGGCGGGCAAGACCGACATCGGCTGGGGCCACCAGATCCGGTCGTACGTCCTGCAGCCGTACCAGCTGGTCAAGGACCTGCGCACCGGCGTCACCAGCACCGCGCCGGGCGAGGTGCTCGATGGCGCGCTCGATCCGTTCATGGCGGCGGCGCTGTCGCAGCGGGTGACCGGCGAAACGGTCGATGTCGACGACGCGGACTAGCGATCGGCGTGAAAGTCTGCGAGGTGCAAAAGTTGACAAACTCATGACAGTGAAACTGTCGGAAATTTTTACACTCTGCGACCGATCGTTACGGGCGGTGTCGGTGAAAGTGCTGAAATCTCTGGCTTCATTGTTATGGCACGAATGTTGCTAGTTGGTTACCGACCGACCGGACTGTCCGGCGCGGGCAAGCTTGAGGAAGACGAATGTTGAAGTCCGCTGCGGTCGCCATCGCGACCTTGCTCACCGCCACTGCGGCGCAGGCTATCGTCGTCGACGGTGCCTACGACCTTGCTTATGGCATACCGACAACGGTCGTGCCGTATAGTCACAGTCCCAACGGCGACTTCGACACCTATGGCAGCGCGAGCTCACCAGGGTACTCGATCTATCTGAACGCCTCGAACGGGAGCGTCTTCGGCTTTCTGAAGGCCGATACGTCGGCTGGCGGCGCGGTCGTGACACCGACCTTCGCCAACGTGTATTTCAACATCGATCCTGTCGGTAGGCCCGGTGCCGATCTCGTTTTCGAGCTGAGCGCCGCCAGTCAGCGGATTTCGGCGCTGTATAACGCGCCGACCCCGATCGCCGCCCCGGGTATCTCGGTCGCAGTGAGCGCCGACGGCACCGGGATCGAATTCGCTATCCCCAACAGCTATTTCACAACCGCTTTCGCCGGGGTCGACTACGATCCGGCGCAGACCTTCGCGACGCTTGGCTCGCCGGTTACATTCCGTCTGACGCAGAGCTTCGGCTACGATGTCGTCGGTGGTGAAAGTTTCGGTCCGAACCGGCTCGGCGCGGTCACCCTCGCTCCCGCCGACGCAATTCCGGAACCGGCGACCTGGGCGCTGCTCGTCGGCGGCTTCGGTCTGATCGGCGTCGCCACGCGCCGTCGTCGCGCGACCAGCGTCCCCGCCTGATCTCGCATGTCCGCCGGGTGTCGCGACACCCGGCGGACATTGACTAGGCTGCGCGATCGACCACGTCGGTGTGGACGTCGAAGCGGCTGAGCACCGCCGGGCCGAACGCGGTCGTCAGTGCGGTGTCGGTCGCGTCGCGGCCGCGCGCCATGAGGATGCGCCCGATGCGGGGCTTGTTGTGTCGCGCGTCGAACGTGTGCCAGTCGCCGCCGAGGTAGACATCGAACCACGCGCTGAAATCCATCGGACCGGGGATCGGGTCGATGCCGATATCGCCGAGGTAACCTGTGCAGTAGCGCGCCGGAATGTTCATGCACCGGCACAGTGTGATCGCGAGGTGGGCGAAGTCACGGCAAACGCCCTGCTGCTCCTGATGCGCATCCCAGGCGGTCTTCGTCGCGCGGGCGTGTTCATAGCCGAACTTGATCCGGCGATGCGCGAACTCGACAATCGCGAGGACCCGGCCCCAGCCGGGGGCGGTATCGCCGAACAGCGACCAGGCGGTATCGGACAGCCGGTCGGTCTCGCAATACCGGCTCCCGAGCAAATACATCAGGATGTCGTCGGGCAGATCCTCGATCGGGTGCTGGATCGCGTCGGGTGACTGGATATCGTGCAGCCCCGAGTCCTCGACGACGAAGTCGCAGCTTAGCGTTACGCCGCCCACCGGAACGGTCAGCCGGGTGCACGTATTCCCGAATGCGTCGACATAGTCGTATGTCGGCACGTCGGGGCTCGCGAGCAACCGGTGCGGCGTCCGCAGATCCTTATTGCGCGACGGATGCAGGCTCAGCATCGCCATCATCGGCGTCGGTGTATCGCAGGTGAAACTGATGTCGTAGCCGGCGCGGATCAGCATATCATTTCCTCGGGTTGGTCGACCGAAACGCTAACGCTTACCTCCATCCCCTGTTCACTCGCGGGGAAGCCCGTCCACGTTCCCGACAGCGGGACCGCCTGATACGGGTCGCGGGCGATTGCGACGCGGACGAGCCCGACGTTGCCGACGATGCCGTTGGTCGGATCGTATTCGACCCAGCCCGAGCCTGGCAGGAAGATGCGGACCCACGCATGGGTGTTGCCGCCGCCGAGCCGATCGTCGACGGAAGCGGGATTGTAGACGTAACCCGAGACGAAACGCGCGGCGAGCCCGAGCGCGCGCGCTGCCTCGATCATTAGCACGGCGAAGTCGCGGCACGTCCCTCGCCGCCGCTGGAGCGTCTCGACCGGGGTCTGCGTCCCCGCCTCGTGCCGCGCGAGATAGGCGAAGTCGCGGCGGATCGCGGCGGTCATCGTCGCCAGCAGCAGCGTCGTCTCGATCCGTCCCTCGTCGCCAATGAAGCTTCGCGCCCAGCGGTCGACGACGCGGTCGGGGTCGTGGTGCTGGCGCTCGATCGAGCGGAGCAGGTCGGGCATGTCCTCCGACGAATAAGTGAACGGATAGCGCCGCGCATAGGCTTCGACCGCGACCGCTTCGATCGGCTGAGGGCGATGGTCGAGCCGGGCGTGCGCGGCGATCCGCAGCGACGTCGCGCGGCCAGCGAAGCTCGCCACCGCGACCGAATTGCCGAAGACATCGTGGAGCCAGCGGATCTCGACGGGAGCAGGGTCTATATCGAGCTGCGCGCTGAGGAGCCGCTGATCGTAGCTTTCGCGCGGCCGCACCATGATCCGGTGCTCGCCGAATGCAACCGGCTGGCGGTAGGCGTAGGTCGTGGTATGCGCGATGGTCAGGATCGGCATGAAGGGTCCGTCACGTGCAAGGCTTGCTCGAACCAGACGAAGCCGATGCGACCGCCGTGGTCAACCCGTCGGGCCGGTCGTCGTTCCTGCTGATCGGCGATCATGCCGGGCGGGCAGTGCCGCGTGCGCTCGGGCGGCTCGAGCTGGCGGATACCGAACTGTCGCGCCATATCGGCTGGGACATCGGTGTCGCCGAACTGGGCATGCGTCTCGCCGGGGCGCTCGACGCTGTGTTCATCCGTCAGGTCTATTCGCGGTTGGTGATCGACTGCAATCGTGCGCCCGATGCCGTCGATGCGGTTCCCGAGATCAGCGACGGCACCGTCATCCCGGGCAACGCGGGGCTCGACGCCGCCGCCCGCGCCGCCCGCGTCGCGGCGGTCCACGCCCCGTATCAGTCCGCGATCGCCGCCGAGATCGCGCGCCGCACCGCCGCCCGGCAGGCGACGCAGCTGGTCGCGCTGCACAGCTTCACGCCCATGATGCGCGGGATGGCGCGGCCGTGGCATTGCGGCATCCTCCACGACGGCGCGAACGACCGACTGGCGCGCGCGATGCTTACCGAACTTCGCGCCGACCCGTCGCTGACCGTCGGCGACAACGAGCCCTACGCGATGGACAGCATCGACTACACGATCCCGCGCCACGCCTTCGCGGCGGGGTTGGCGTACGTCGAAATCGAGGTTCGGCAAGATCTTCTCGGCGCGGTCGCGGGGATTGACGAATGGAGCGCGCGGCTCGCTGCAATGCTGTCCGCCGCGCTTGACTTGGCGGCGGGGTCCACCACATAAGCCGTACCAATTCGCTCCGCTTTAAGGACCCTCGCCCCCGCGATGCTTCGCCTGACCAACCTTGCCGATTATTCGGTCGTCGTGATGACCGCGGCGGCGCGGTCGCCCGACGTCTCATTGTCGGCGGCGGTGGTGGCGGTGCGGACCGGCATCCCCGCGCCGACGGTCGCCAAGGTCATGGGATTGTTGACGCGCGCCGGGCTGCTGGCGAGCTCGCGCGGGGTTGCGGGGGGGTTCCGGCTGGCACGGGCGACGGCGGCAATCAGCGTCGCCGACATCGTCGAGGCGGTCGATGGGCCGATCGCGCTCACCAGTTGCCAGCACGGCCCCGTATCGTCGTGCGCGCTCGAAGGCAGCTGCGCGGTTCGCCCGCATTGGGGGCCGATTAATTCTGCCGTACACGCCGCACTCGACGCCGTTTCGCTCGCCGATCTTGCCGGTCCCGTGCGCGCGGCCCCGGCCCAGATCGAGGTACTTGCGTGACCGACCAACTCGAAGCGACCGCCTTCCGAAACGACGCCGCGCACGACGCGGTCGACGACCTCGCGACGTACAAATGGGGCTTCGTTTCCGACATCGAATCGGAAATGGCCCCGAAAGGGCTGACCGAGGACACCGTCCGCTACATCTCGGGCAAGAAAGCCGAACCCGCATGGCTGCTCGACTGGCGGCTGAAGGCGTTCCGTCATTGGCAGACGATGACTGCTCCCGATTGGGCGAAGCTGAACGTCGCGCCAATCGACTATCAGGACGCCTATTACTACGCCGCGCCGAAACCAAAGGCGACGATCGGGTCATTGGACGAACTCGACCCGGAAATCCGTCGGACGTACGAAAAGCTCGGCATCCCGATCGCCGAGCAGGAGATGCTCGCGGGCGTCGAGGGCTCGCGCCGAATCGCGGTCGACGCGGTGTTCGACAGTGTCAGCGTCGCGACGACCTTTCGTGCCGAACTCGAGCGCGCGGGCGTCATCTTTCGTTCGATCAGCGAGGCGGTGAAGGAATATCCCGATCTCGTCCGCAAATATCTGGGCAGCGTCGTGCCGATGCGCGACAATTTCTTCGCGACTCTCAACTGCGCGGTCTTTTCCGACGGGACGTTCGTCTACATCCCCGAGGGCGTCCGCTGCCCGATGGAATTGTCGACCTATTTTCGCATTAATGCCGCGAACACCGGGCAGTTCGAACGGACGCTGATCATCGCCGACAAGGGCAGCCACGTCAGCTATCTCGAAGGCTGCACTGCGCCGATGCGCGACGAGAACCAGCTCCACGCCGCGGTCGTCGAGCTGGTCGCGATGGACGACGCCGAGATCAAATATTCGACGGTGCAGAACTGG